>JAKOPX010000303.1 GCA_029778665.1 Bacillota bacterium
ACGCCTGCTTATTGAAAAAAATCCTTCCGCACTGCGTAAATACAGTTGCCGAAAGGATTTTCGGTATCGGATCTATTGGGCATAGCCGTTCAATATCGGGTATGAGCGTTCTGAAACAGTTGCCTGATTGCAGTGCCCGGTACCCAACTTTTCCATGAGGTATTTTCTCCGGCTTTCCACTGAACGATGGATCACCTTGCCGATGAAACGTCTTAGCAGTTCCTGGATCGCGGGTGCCTGGGAGAAAATCTCACGGCATGTCAGGTGTCATCTCTCAGCAATTCAGCAAGCCAATCGCATTCTGTGCTGATGTTCCCGCATTCATTGAATGCTGCGAACCGCTTTATGCATTTTCCTATCGCTTTAGCCAGTTTCTTCGTAATCTTCACATTATCCTCGAACCATATGTTTTTTACTGTCAAAGTGCAGGTCTTTTTATCGGCAGCCGCTTCCAGACGGCCAACAAAAGAATCGCCGTAAATCAGCGGCAGGACATAGTGTCCATATTTCCGCTTTTCCGCGGGAGTGTAGATCTCCCATGTATAGTCAAAGCCGAACAATGCGCGTATAAGTTTTCTGTCCCACATCAGGCAGTCAAGCGGGGCAATAAGCTCACAGCGGGGTTTGAACCTGTCATTCTGCAGAACGGTCTCGATGAGCGGCAAATCATCCGAACGGCAGTACAGAATATCCTTCAGGCCTTCCACCCTGACGGCGATGATTTTTCCTTCCCCGGCAAGTTGCCTGAACGCTTCGTCCCGCTCCCGGGAATCCAGGCCCCAGATGTTCAGCCATGCGTCTGACGGCCGGTTCCACATAAGCCCAACAGCCCCGATGCGCCGCAATATGCGCCATTTTTTATGCCGGAATTCATCGGGGATCGGATCCGGGGCCCTAAGTATCTCCGGCGGTATATGTCTTTCAGCGAGATCGTAGAATTTCCTTGTACCGTTTTTATGGTGGATCACGAGCTCGCCAGTAGAATAAAGATGCTCCAGCACTGACCGCGCCGCTTTCGTAGTTCCGCTCCAGTTGCCGCTCCAGTGGATGGATGAATGCCAACGGATACTGCCTTCTATCGGCAGGTCGTCGGAACTGACAGGGCCATGCTCTCTGATATATGCCTTAGCCATCGCTTCCAGTCCGTCAAGCCCGTCAAACCGTTTGCCGCCCTCCCTGGCGGCTTTCCGGTAACGTTCGAAATACGGCCAGTCTTCAGTCGGGATAATGGAAAGGTTCTTGTCGGGGTAATCCACCAGTTTCCTATCGACATACAGCAGTTCATAGAGCATCCGCTTCGTGAACCCTCTGACACGGGATTGCAGGGTAAGCTCAGCGTTTTTGCCGCAGACGTCGACAGGGTCGAACTGGATGCATCCCGCCTGCCGCACAAAGTCGAGGGCACCCTGTTTGCCGGTGAACCTGTATTCGCCCAGCAGTCCATGCCTGAGCAGTATGAATTGCCTTGCCTGTCTGTTGGTTAAAGTGAACCCGGGAACCGCGTATTCCAGCATCGTTTTCCCTCCATGGCACACACGCAGATTTTCCTGAGGATACTGATAAAATCATTATAGCATATCATAGACAGTAAAACAGGGTACCGGGCGCGTAAGCCGGCCGGCTGGCTGTTTATTGAAAAAAATCCTCCCGGCATTGTGTAAACACATAAACCGGAAGGATTCTCCTGATCGTCACGGTTCGGCGCCACAGCCCGAAAACAGGTTACTGACCTGCGTGCCCGGCGCCATTTTTACCTGGCGCCCTTTTCGTTCAAAAACGCCGCAAATCTTTCATTTACCTCGTACCTGCTGATAAAGCCGATGTTCCTGTAATATACGGAGTCAAAATAAATGCCGTTTTTGTTGTATATCCTGACGGTTATCGGGTCATCCAGGGCATTGCCCACCGAGCCTGCGCTGCCCTGCACAGATCCTGCAGCCCCGTCGCCTGAATCCATTATCATGCCGGGCGATGAGCCGGACGATGCCGCATTGCTGGTCGAAACCGGAGCATCTGCTGAAACCGGCGTGTCTGCCGTAACCTGGTATGCAATGGCCGCATCGTCCGTCTTTATGGGAAGATCAGTTGTAGCGTCCGGCCCGGCGGCATCCGGCGGGACTGCGGTACCCGTTGCACCCTCGGCCGCCGCCATTCTTTCCCGTTCCGCCATATCGATCTCAACGCCGTAATTGCCGGAGGTCGCCTTTCCACTGTAGTTGAACAGCCTGTCGAAATACTTGTCGCTGTTGTTTTTCAGTACGGAATAGAACCCATAGAATGCCGCGATAGCTTCCCTGTCGGTCAGTACACCCCTGATATCGGTGACCCCCTGCAGCTTGCTCTGCTCAGAATGGCCGATAAACAAGACCTTCGCGATATCATCGGCGCTGTTTATCCCATACAGTGCCAGGTATTCCGCGGCATCTTCGTCCTGGTTGTTGTTGTAGCTTTCAAACACAAAGAACCTGAACAGCCTGTAACTGTCATTGCATTTCACTGCAACGACCGCATCGCAGCCGGCCGGCACATACCTGAACACTTCGCTGCCTATGAGGCTTTCGTCCGGGCTGACCGTGATGTCTGCGATCTTCTCTCCGATATCGCTGTCTTTTATCATAGCAGGCAGTCCGAATTCATTTCTCATCTCATCCGTCAGCAGGATGTAATGCCTGTCATCGATCCGGAACTGGTCCAGGAGCGGGGCAGCCGCATCCTCCCTGCCCATGCCGGCGGCCTGGTCCGTCATTACTCCCGGGACATTTCCGGGGGGCAGTTCGTTATTCTTCCACAGGGTGCCGTGCATCAGCACGCCTGCCGCCACCACGGCAACCATGGCAAATGCAGGTATGGCTCTCATGTAATAAATCCTGCGGCTTTCATTTTTCTTTCCGGCGTTCTGCATTATGTTGTCCAGCATCCTCTTCCTGGCTGTTTCGTCCGGTTTTATCAAATCGAAAGAATTCTTCAGATCTTCCTTCTTCACGTGGAATCACCTTCCATTTCCATTTTCAGCAGCTTCCTGCCCGTATGGAGATAGCCTCTGACAGTGGACTCGCTTTTTTTCAGTATCTTTGCTATTTCCACCGTTGAGTAGCCTTCATAGTAATACAAATACACGGCAGTTTTTATCCTGGAGGGAAGTGCCAGAACCTTTTCAAGACTGCTGTCTATATTGAAATCCTGGTAAACCGCGGTCTCCCCGGCCTGATCGATACCCACCGTCTTCGACCACCAGTGCCTGAAGTGGTCCCTGCACAGATTCGAAGCTGTCCTGATAAGCCAGGCCTTTTCGTGTTCAGTATCCCGGAAAACCGTCCTGTCCTTCATAAGCCTGATAAACATATTCTGGACCATATCCTCCGTATCAGGCACATTCTTCATGAACATGAAGCAAACACGGTAAACGGTATCGACATGGCGGTTATAGATTTCCAGCAGCTCTTCATTCGTACGCAACAAAGAACTCAATCCACTTCCCTCCCTTCACTACTAACACGATCGGGAACACAGAAACGTTTGATAATTTCCGTCATTTTCACAGTATACGACATCGATATCCTTCGTCTTTTCCAGTATATCACTCATAACTTCGTAAGCTTTTGCCCGTGTGAAATCGCCGCATTCCTGCGCGACCAGCTCCCAGTTGGGATGCCTTGCCACAGCCTCCTCCAGCGCACGGGTCCGGCCTATCTGCGGCGTGGAACCGATCGTTCCCTGGTCAGGGGCATCGCCGGCAAACCGGAAACCATACTGCTCCCAATCGATGTTGTTGCGGATGCCCTCGCGCACCACGATCTCATCTTCGACAAGAAAAACCTTGAACATACCGTCTCCCCTTCCGGCAGGCGCAGCCATAAATTGGTATTAAACAGCAGGTAATTATATAATATCAGGCGCTTATTTGGAGTAGGTTAACAGCATAAGCTGACTGAAACTCCTGTCAGCCGGCTGGTAAGAAGCCCGCTTGCAAGATCATGTCGATCCGTTAAATCGCCACGGTAACTGCATTTACAGTATCCTCACGGATATCTCAATTCATAACTGACTGGCTGTCGTTCCTGTCGGTGTATCTGGCGGACGCAAGTATACCCAGCAGCATAAGGCCGATATTGAGGACAAACGGCAATATCCTTGAAATATCGCTCAGCAGGCCTCCAATATACCCGAAGGGCACACTGGCCAGCATGACTGTTGTCTGAAGCAGGGCCAGGATCCCGGAACGCTCATCGGGATCGGCATGTATCGCCACCAGAGACTCCCTGAGTGTGCTGAGGACGGATGCGCCCAACGCTTCAAAGAATATCGAAAGCGTCAGCATCAGGTATCCCAAAACTCCTGTTCCCGTGATCGAGATCAGCAGGATACAGCTGATCATGTAGCAGATGAACCCTCCGTACATCGGCCATTTCAGCCTGGTCTGCCTTATCCCGGATATGACCGTGAAGAAAAGAATAATGGACATTATACTCTTTACCATCGGAAAAATGGGCAGTAATGTGTCCGGAACGCCAATGCGCCTGGATACGATGATCTGCCAGAAAGTCGAACCGAGCATTAATGCTATTTCCACCAGTATGCTGAAAATAATTGCAAAAACAGTGCCGCGGGAATTCACTATTTTCATGTATGCATTCCTGTACCCGGAAAGCATCTCTCTCCATGACTTGCCACGCGCTGCTTCGCGCCTTGCCCTGCCGACGGCCGTTTCCGTTGAAAACCTGTACAGGATCAGTATTTTTGCCGTCATGACGACAAAAGCGTTTATATACAATATCCGAATGGCGGGCGCCAGTGTCAGTTTTGCAACGAGCACCGACGAGATCGGGGCAAACAGCGCAGACATGTTGCCACAGATTATTACCCAGGAATATATATGGGTTATCCTGTCCTTTGGCGCATCCTCTACCAGCAGGCAATCCCAGGACACCTGCGTGATTTTCATCATCCCGTTAAACAGGGCGGCCACGATGAAATACCAGAAACCCTGGCTGGACGCCCATATAATGCAGGGAAGGCTCCACGCCAGAAAATCGAAAACCGCGGTGCTCTTCCTCCGCCCCATTTTGTCGATGATGGCGCCCGACAGGAATGCGCAGATCATCTGGGAAAACATGTACACGGAGGTAACGATCCCTACCTGCACATCGTTCATGCCTAAAGTGAGCATATACACCGTTGCGTAGGGCAGGCACAGATTCATCGACAGTCCCCACATAGGTTCAGTAAAAATGCAGGCCCGGGGATTGCCCTTCAGTTCGGTAAGTGTGCGGAACAACCCGTTCCTGCTCAGCAGTTTTTTCATTTTGTTCCTCATTTGCTTTGTCTCCGGTATCTAGGTAATCTGGTATAAATAATCTTTATCTCCGGTATCCTGGTAACCAGGTATAAATAACAATTCTGCCATACAACAAAACAAACCGCCGGAAGACCGGCGGTTTGCATAATGGGTGCTTCACGCCATTACTTCTGCCTCTGGTCCAGCGGTATATACGGACGCCTGTCTGAAACCGACTTGTAAGCCGGTCTGATGATCTTGCCCGCATTCACTATTTCTTCCATACGGTGGGCCGCCCATCCGGGCAGTCGCGCTATTGCGAACAGGGGCGTGAACAACTGAAGAGGAAGTCCGAGCATATCGTAGACTAATCCGCTGTAGAAATCCACGTTTGCGCTGACACCCTTGTAGATCTTCCTCTTTTCCCTGATGATCTCGGGCGCCAGTCTCTCTACCAGCGAATAGAGCCTGAACTCGTCCATGCGTTCCTTTTCCTTCGAGAGGCTTTCAACGAATTTCTTGAGCACTGTGGCACGCGGATCGGAAAGTGAATATACGGCATGCCCCATCCCGTATATCAGGCCGGAGCGGTCGAATTCCTTTTTGTCCAGGAGCCGCTCCAGGTAATCAGCGACCTGGCCTTCGTCGGTCCAGTCG
Source organism: Bacillota bacterium (assembly GCA_029778665.1). Taxonomy (GTDB): domain Bacteria; phylum Bacillota; class Clostridia; order Acetivibrionales; family DTU013; genus DTU013. The sequence continues at coordinate 5,933 of JAKOPX010000303.1, forward strand.
GATACCTTGGCCTTCATATCCTCAAACATCTGCACGACCTTGATATTAGCGCCGCCGTGCCTGGGTCCCTTCAGCGAGCAGAGTGCAGCCGTGATGGCCGAATATGTGTCTGTTCCCGAAGAAGTCACCACGTGTGTGGTAAAGGTGGAATTGTTTCCACCTCCGTGTTCGGCGTGCAATACCAGCGCCAGATCGAGTATCTTGGCTTCCAGCGGCGTATATTTGCTGTCCGGCCTCAGTATATACAGTATGTTCTCCGCAGTCGACAGTTCAGGCTGCGGCCGATGGATAAACATGCTCTTATGGTCATGATAATGACAGTAAGCCTGGTATCCATAGACGGACAGCAGCGGGAACAGAGCGATCAGCTGCAGCGACTGCCGCAGTACATTGGGTATCGAATTGTCATCTGCATTGTCATCATAGGAATACATGGTCAGGACACTTCTGGCAAGCGTGTTCATCATGTCCTGACTCGGAGCCTTCATAATAATGTCACGCACGAAGTTCGTAGGCAGCGTGCGGTAATTGGACAGTATCCTGCAGAAATTGTCCAGCTGCTCTGCATCAGGCAATTCGCCGAACAACAGCAGATAGGCCACTTCTTCAAAGCCGAAACGGTCCTCTTTTATAAAGCCTTCCACGATCTCTTCAACGTCGATTCCCCTGTAGTACAGTTTTCCTTCACAGGGAACCTCCTTGCCGTCGACGATCTTTGAAGAAACGATTTCCGATATGACCGTCAGCCCCGTGAGTACGCCCTTTCCGTTTATATCACGCAAACCTCTTTTAACGTCATATTTGTCGTAGAGGGAAGGATCGATCCTGCTGTTGCTTTCAAACCGGGATGAAAGTTCCATCAACTCGGGAGTTATCGCGGAGAAAGGGTTAGCCATTACGAAGTCACTCCTTTCGCTTTTCTTAGCCTGTTTTTTTATTATACATCATTAACTGTTCCATGGAAAGGCCGAAAACTCGGCCCTGCCGGAAATGCCGGAAAAATCTGTATCTGCTGCCAGCAATAATAGTTCTGGGAATGCCCGCATGAAAAGTTACCCGTATATAAATACAAGTGAATAACATTTCCGGCAATATGGATACTCTGTCGAAGACTAACAAAACATACCGGCAATAAGGCTTCGCTGTCAGCAATATTCAAATGATTGCAGCTTAAATGTAAATTGGCCGGCATAAAGTGTTCAGGACGGCAAAGCCGGTATGCAGACCAACTGGCCGAAGCGGCGGGCAGCCATCATCTTACCCGGAAAACAGTACGCGGGCAATTGCCGGAAATGACATCTGAGATCCTGTACCGCGAGCTTGCGATCATGACCGTCGTACCTTGCCGGATAGGCTCCTTGATGAATTCCAGCTTTGATCTGGCGCCGCCTGCACCTGAGCGGCTCGCCCCTTCGCAGTGTTTCTGCAGTTCATTTATCGCTTCTATCACTTCGTCCGCATTTTTCCCCTCCACGCATTCGACCAGCGTGGACGGATCTTTCGGATCGGTATAGATCCCATCGACAGATGTAAAGATGAGCAGGTACTTCGGATGCACTAACGTAGCGATCACTGCTGCTGTCTCATCATTGTCGATGCACTCGACTATTTCCCGCCGGCCGTTGCTGCGAAGCTGCTCAAGCTCCCAACGGCGGTTTTCCTCGAAACTTACTGTATCGTTGTAATTCACTATCGGTATGGCATCCTGTTTCACGCAGCGCATCAGGAACCTGTAGATATGGTCGCGCTTTTCCGGATCGTTGAAATGCACGTGTTCCACCAACAACTGCCTTACAGAGTATTTCGACGGTATATAACGGCGGTACTCCTCCATCAGTATCGCCTGTCCCTGGGCCGAATAGTCGGTCATGATATCCTCTTTCGGGCCGGTCAGTTCATGCCCGGTGCGCTTGATGTAATCCAGGCGCCCGATCTCAACCGCGCCGGAACTGACCCAGATCATTCCCGGCCGCAGTTCGCTGCCGATACGGCTGAAAACGTTATAATCGATATCATGCTCTTTCTCGCGGATCAATGCCATGGATCCAATCTTCCCGACCAACTCTACATCATACTTCATAACACATTGTCCCCTGTCCAGATGATACAATTCATATAATGCCGGATCCTGATATAACGTCAGATACTTTATAATTCCGGATCCTTTATGATACCGGTTCCTTTGCAAAATCGGATCCTTTACACTGCCAAAGCCTATACACTAACGGATCCTGATGATTTTACAATACAAGACTAAATGTTATAGTGCTTTTTATTATCTTTATATACCAGATTTGCACCTGTAATTTCAACTGTTATCATTTTATTTCGATACGGCGGAAAATTCAAGTTCAAACTGTATCTGTGTCACTGCCGCTCTCCGGCAGTAATTCCCTCAAGGCAGCATGCATTGCACTGAACTTCTCCGTGCGGATATCTATGCGCTTTCCGATATATCTTGCGACATTGTGGGCAAAATCGCTGCAAGCATCGGTGTCATACAACTGGATAGTGCTCAGGTGCATTACTTCAATACCATGTCTTCTGAGGACCTCCGATCGTATGGCATCTCTCCCCTGTTCCTTCGGGCTGCTGTGATGCGTAAAGCTGTCGTATTCGATCGCCAGCCTGGCATTTTCGTAATACAGGTCTGCGAAGCAGCGGCTCATCCCGAGACGTTTCTTCAACTCATCCCTCAATTTCACTTCATAGTTAAAAACGGCGCCATCCAGACCATATCCACCAAGGGCATGCGGTAAAGTCAGGACCATGTAGGCCAGCGATTCCATAATCGAAGCAGAGCCATTCTCAATATATCTGACTGCTCTCATTGCTTTTCGATGTCCCCGGTGCCCTGGCATTTTGGTAACGAATGCCCTTAATTTCTGCTTTGACGTTATTGCCCTGTCAGGCTGCCCCAACGGGTGCGAACACAACTGCAGCCCCAGCAGTATGAGCCGATGGATGCTCAATTCAGATGCAAGCTGAAGAAACATCAACTCAGGCGATGCAACCACATTACCGCCCATGGCAACTACCGCCTTAGGTGGAAGAGGAAGTTCACACGAGTGTACCTTTTTCCCATTGATCGAAAATCTCGCATCGTTCCTGGAAACTGTCATTTGGACAGGTTCTGTTTCCGAGATTTTTCTGCCTATAACAGTTTCAATACATGGCACTTTCCAGAATAGAGCTGCCGATAAATGGCTTAAATACGTCATCATGCGATAATAATATAACATTTTGTCTTATTTTGCAATTATTTCCATGATGTTATCCACGCTATACTTTGCTTAGTATCCAGACTTGCTTTTGTCCGGCGTCCGGACCGGCTTATCCTGGAATCAAGACCGACTCTGCCTGGCCCCTGGACCGGACTTTACCTGCAATTTTGAGCAGAAGCCTGACTTTGCTGACTAAAGTTGAAATTTTGCTACCCCCGGTGCGCAAATTTTCAGTTAAAGTCCGTATTTCCCGGTATTTTCATTGATATATTTCATTATTTGGTAACATAAAACGCCGATTATAGAATTATGGTAAATGAAAAATTGCATAATCGAAGACTTTAACTGAAATTTTGCGCAATAAGTCGGTATTTCCTGAATATTTCGGTATTTCCGGTATATACGGTGACCTTAAGCTGTAAAAAACCGACCTGCAATCGTAAAAGCCGGCCGATTCCAGGCAATAGCAGATTTACTCCTGGAAACGAAGGTTTACTTTGAGAAAGGCACGGTTAATTTCACGTGATACCTGGTTTACTGAGCATCACAGGCATCACTTCACATGCCTGAATGACCCATTTGCCTGCCTGTTCAGTTCACCGCACATTCCTGTAAACCTGCTCGGCGGTGAAAAAACCATCCTTTATCACCGTATCGTCGATATTTTCCCCTGTGACAAGAATGGGTCTGTATATTTTGCATGGGATTTCATATTCGCCGTTGGATATGATTTCGTGCGGTCCTGTATCCCTGCCTTCCGCCATTTTTACAGCTATTTCCGCAGCCCCCTCGGCCAGGACGCTTATGGGTTTGTAGACGGTGCATCCCTGCGTGCCCTCCACTATCCTCCTGCATGCGCCGAGTTCAGCGTCCTGCCCCGTGACGAACACTTCCCCGGCGAGCCTGTTTTCGCTCAGGGCAGTTATAGCGCCCTCAGCCAGCTGGTCATTTGCCGCAATGATCGCATCCACCTTCTGTCCGCTGTTCAATATCCTGCTTACGAATTCATATGAACCTTCCGTGCGCCAGTCATCGATCCAGGTCTCTCCGATGACACTGATGGCGCCCGTCTCGATATACGGCCTGAGTACACTGTAATAACCTTCATTGAGCATAAAGGAATTGTTGTCCCTCTCGGTGCCGTTAAGGATCAGGTAATTGCCTTCATGGACTTTTTCCACGGCGGCCTTGCCCATCAGGCGGCCTACTTCCGTGCTATCGAAGGATATATAAAAGTCGATGTCGACATCCCTTATCATGCGGTCATATGCGATTACCCTGACATTACGGTTATGGGCATACCTGACAAGGTCCTTCAGGCTGTCCTTGTCGTAAGCGACGATTACGAGGACATCCACCCCCTGGTTTATCATTTCGATCCCGATTTCCCTCTGGCGGTCACTGTCTTCATATGCGTTTTTTACAATGACTTCCGCCCCAAGCTTCTCCGCTTTCGCGACAAAAATGTCCCTGTCCCGCTGCCACCTCTGGACCGTCATAGTTTCATAAATGAACCCTATTTTCGGAACCTTATTCTCCTCTGTCCCGGAAGCCCTGTCCTGCCTGCAGCCGGCCAGAAACAGCAGAAATACGGACACGGTCAGCACAACAGGAACTAGTACAGCCAGCCGCTTCCCATTATGCCCTGGTCTGGATACAATCGCCCTTTTCATGGCAAATCCCTCCCGGATGGCTTAATGTGCTCCATTGCAAATCTTTTGCCCAGTCAACGTAAAATTCACAACGGCTGTTATGCGTATTTGCAACAGGCTGCCACACTATATTTGCAACAGTTGCAATGCGAAATAACAACAGGCTGTCACGCAATAATTCAACGGCTGCCGTGCAGTTTTACACCAAGGCTGCCACACTGTTTTGCAACAGTTGCTATGCGAAATAACAACAGGCTGTCACGCAACAATTTCAACGGCTGCCGTGCAGTTTTACACCAAGGCTGCCACACTATTTTGCAACAGTTGCAATGCGAAATAACAACAGGCTGTCACGCAATAATTTCAACGGCTGCCGTGCAGTTTTACACCAAGGCTGCCACACTATTTTGCAACAGAGCTATTCGGATCTGCAACAAGGCTTGCATGCAAAATCAGCGTCTGCCTGCCATGCTGTCCGGTTGAAAACCGCATGTTTTCCCGAACCGTATGTGTTTTCCAAACGACATGTATTGAAAACCGCTGCTTCCCAAACCATATACTTTCCAAACCACATGCATTCCTGCCGCGTGCCCGGGCCGGGCCGTCATGCTCCGCCCAGCGCCTGCTTCTGGAAATCCGTCGGAGACAGCCCGACATGCTTCTTGAACAATTTGCTGAAGTAATTCGGGTCGCTGTATCCGGACATGTAGCAAACTTCCTTTATGGAATACCTGTTTTCCTTCAGCAGTTTCTTGGCATTTTCTATCCGGACCGATGTCAGCCTTTCAATGAAGTTCTCGCCCGTCTCATTTTTATAAAGCCTGCTCAGGTACTGAGGGCTGATGTGCAGTTCCTTCGAAATGTCCTCCAGGTTCAGGTCCTGGCTGAATCTCTCGTTTATCAGCCTGTTTGTCATTTCGACCAGCTTCCCTATATTGCTTTTTTTCCTGGCGATAATACGGCAGGCTATCTGCCGAACCTCTTCCGTGCATATCTGCTCGAATTCCTCCCTGGATCTGCAGCACAGTATCCGTTTGAAATAACATCCCGGCTCGGTATTGTCCCTGATGCCGTTTTCCGTGGCTATACGCCGGATCGCAGCCATCATTTCGATTATCCTGTAGTGGATGCTGTCCTGTTCGAAGAAATTGGGGTGTTTCCGGAAAATATCGGAGAGTATCGTGAGGCACCTCTGCACATCGCCGTTTTCCAGGGAAATGATGAGCTTCTGTTCCAGCAGCGATATCTCATATCCGATATCGTATATATCTGGGGCAATATCATCTATGTGCACTATCCTGCCGTCTTCATCACTGTTGAGCGCTTTCAGCGCCTCCTGGTATGAGATCATGATGTCCTCGTCCCCGTGGATCCTGCCTATCCCGGCTTTGAATTCTATGTCATACTTTTTCTCCAGCACATCCATGACTTCCTCTATGCAGGATATCGCCTGCACTCTCTGCTGATACAGGTCGCCGATGCTCTGGGCGACATAAACGACCACCCGGTCCAGCATCACCGGACCCACTATGCATTTGCACCTGTGCTTCAGGTTGTTTTTAAGCAGTGTGTACAACTCCTCATCAGCGAAACTGTCTCCCAAACGGGTGTCATAACTGTCTTTCATGACTTTCCATTCATTCCTGCCTTCGCAGTCTTTCCACTCTTTCCTGTCTACCCTGTCATTCCATTCTTTCCTGTCTTTTTTCCTGAAAGTGAGCACGACAATGAAACCCGTTTCATTGTCGATGTCGAAGAACTCCTTTTTATACCTGCTTATATCGTTTTTCTGCGCCTGGGCAAAAAGCAGGGAATATATGAAACTGTGCTCTACGGCCGAGAGCATTTTTTCGATCCTTTCCTTCGCCTCAAGCTCCCACCTGTATTTGCGCCTCTCATCATCCAACTGGTTCACTATCCTCCGGAGGGTGTCCACCAGCCTTTCCTTTTTCACAGGTTTTATCAGGTACTCGCTGACTCCCAGTTCAACAGCCTGTTTCGCATACTCGAAAAACTCGTATACGGATACTACGACTATTTTTACATCATTATGGACCTTCTTTATTTCCTTGACTGCATCAAGCCCGTTTATACCAGGCATTTTGATATCAGTCAGTATGATATCCGGCTTAATGGTCAGTGTTTTTTCTATTGCTTCCCTTCCGGATCTCGCTGTGGCGATTATCCTGATATTGCTGAATTCTTTTTCCACTATATGCCGGACAGATTCGATCATTATCTGCTCATCATCGCATACCATAAGGCTGTACACTCCGGATCACCTCCAAAGTTTCCTTTCGGTTCAGCCATTGCCCGCACCGCATGGTATCTTAAGAACCACTTTAGTGCCCCGGCCTGGTGCACTCTCAACATCGACGACATCCTCGCATCTGAAAAACAGCCTCAGCCTCTGTACCACGTTGTATATACCGATTCCTGTCGTATGGCCTGTTTCGTCGCTTTCAACGGACTGGAACTTCAGTATCTTCTGCCTTGTCTCCTCGTCCATCCCGGCCCCGTTGTCCTCGACGCCGATCATGACACTGTCGCCGCATTTTCCCAGCGATATCCTTATGACTCCACCGTCCTCCATGTTGCCTATGCCATGGAGCGTCGCATTTTCCACCAGCGGCTGTATTATCAGCGGCGGCACTTTCATGTCAAGAAGGCCCGGGTCAATGTCGTACTCGAACCTGACCGTATCGCCGAAACGGACTATAAACAGGTCTTCGTAAGCCTTTATGGTATCCAGTTCGTCTTTTATCCTTACTGTCCTGTCAAGGCTCTTGACATTATACCGCAGTATCTGGGACAGGCTGTCGAGGAAGGCCGACGTCCTGTCCGCACCCTCCATAGTTGCAAGCTGGACGCCCGCGTTGAGAGTGTTGAAAAGGAAATGGGGGTTTATCTGCATCTGCAGCGCTTTCATCTCAGCATCCGCCAGAAGAGACTGCATCCTCAGGTTCTCGATCTGCTGTTCCAGCAGCTTTGCTTCAGTATCCGCCTTGTTGTGCAGTTCACTTATATAGTTCCTTATGCTGTGCTTCATCGCATTGAAGGCATTTGCCATGACGCCGAGCTCGTCCTGTGAAAACACCATGACATCTTCCACGTCAAAATTGCCCCTGGATATTTCCTCAGCCGAATGCGCCAGCTTAATGATCGGCTTCGTCATGTTCCAGGTCAGGTACGCAATGACAAGTACATTCAGCAGTATAACGGATATGGTGAGGACAAGGTTTGCCGTATGGAGCCTTCCAAGGTTCTCTGACATGCCCAGGTACTGGGTGGTGTTTTTTTTAAGGATGTTCAGGCTTAGCCTGTCTGCGTATGTACGTATGTAACTGTTTATCCTGTACGCTTCGGCATACCTGGCGATATATTCATCGGCATTGTCCATCATTTTGGCATCTACAGCTGCATCAGCCTCATTGAAATAGGATTCCGCCATGTATGCTATATCCTTGTATATGAGGTCATTCTGGTCGTATATCCCGTGCAGTTCGGAAAACATGTCCTGTGCCTTTTCAGTGATGATCTCCCTGTACCTGTAGTAATTGATGAGACTGTCGGAGTCTGACGTCACAAGGTAATTAACCAGGTGGTTGTCCACAGTGTTCAGATCGTTCAGGAAGTTTTCGATCTCAACATTAGCTGCGAACATCTCGTCCATTTTCCTTATTATATTTCGCGACAGTCCAAGCACGAAAATGCCCGCAGCACTTGTAAGGGCCATCGTAAGCACAAAAACCGCGATTATCCTTGTCTGCAGGCTGTTAAACATCCTGTCCCAGAATATCCCCATTGCCATTTACCTCTGCCGCAACAGCACCTTTATTATTTCTGATCGATGTTTATTTTTGTGTATATGTCCGTATCGATGTAAATATAGTCGGACTGGAACGAATCCCCGACATTGCCGCATAAAATCTCCACAGCCTTGTAACCCGCTTCGTATCCGTTCCTGTCCAGGACCCCGAATACTATCCCCTTTCTGATATAATGCCTGATTTCTTCGGTGAGGCCTGTACCGACTATGGCGACGTCACCTACAAGGTTCCGTTCCACTATGACACGCGCAGCCGCTGCAGTGTCCTTGGCATTGGTGCAGAAAATGACATCGACCTCGGAATGCTGCGTCAATATGTCCCTCGTCAGGTCTTCGGCACCGAGCAGATCGCTGCTCCTGTAAAGCGTGCAGAGAAGGTTGATCTTTTTTTCCTTCTCTATTACGCTTTTTATCCCATTCATCATGATATCGCTCTGTGATATCAGTGTCTTGTCGGTGCCGTTCCGGCCCTCGTCAGAAAGGATAACAGCCAGGTCGACGGGATGCTCCTTGCCGGATGCCTGGGATATCATTTTTGCCGCTTTCTCGCCATAATCGTAGAAATTGTTCCCGACATATGAAATCCTGTTGCCGTCCACGGTCTCCGCCGATCCCACCACGATGTGTATCCCGGATTCGGCTGCCCTGTTGAGAGCCCTCGAATACTCTTCCGAATTCCTGCCGTTGACAATTATGCCGTCAACCCTGGATTTGCTTGCAATATCCACGTATTCGATTATTTTGTCCGTACCGTCCGGGCCGGATATCGGATTGTATTCGATAGCGGCGTTATGGACCTTTCCGGCTTCAAAAACGCCTTCCTTGAAGCTCTGCCAGTATTCTTCGTCATCGCCGGTATGTATTATCAGTGAAAAATGGTATTTCGGATTCCCGCTGAATACATCGACAGTATCGTCATTGTAAGCTTCATTCACCCTATTGAGGTAGTATATTGCCAAAACTGCAGATGTGACCACAGTGGCAAACAGAAGGATCACGGATATCTTGTACAGCCATTTCATTACGATGCCCCCTCCGGCACGGAACGGTCTGCAGCAGTTTATAATTATTATACCATATTTTGGATTTGTGTATCTTGTTTTGTAGCTTCATAAAAGCAAAAGGGCGCTCCGGTCAGACCGTACCGAACCGGACCGGGTTGACTGAACCAAACCAAACCGGTTAAAGCGGACGTGACTCCGAAACAGCCCGGTAATGCATCTTTTATTTCCATTCAGCCGAGCCTGGATTTCGATTTCGAGTACATGTCGAATGCCACTGCAAGCAGCACCACCATACCTTTAGCCACTGACTGCAGGAACACGTCCAGTCCCATGATCGACATGCCGTTGTTCATGACACCCATTATGAAAGCTCCAATGACAGCGCCCCATATGGTCCCGACGCCGCCGTATGCAGAAGCGCCGCCTATGAAACACGCACCTATGGCATCCAGTTCGAAGCTCACACCGACATTCGGCGATGCAGCCATCAGCCTGCCGGCGGTAACTATGCCTGCTACTCCGGCCAAAAGTCCCATGTTAGAATATACGAGGAACATTATCTTCCTGGTGTTGACGCCGGAAAGTTCCGCTGCTTTAATGTTTCCGCCCATGGCGTAGATATGCCGTCCAAGCACGGTCCTGTTAGCTATGAAATTATAGATGCCATACAAAACGACAAGCAGGATGAGCATTATCGGCAGTCCGTCATCCATCGCCAGCCAGTAGGAAAACAGGTTGATGGCGATGAAGAATGCAATGACCTTCGCGATGACCAGCCGCAGCGGCTGTACTTCATACCCGAGTCTTTTCTTGCTTTGCCTGCTGAAAATCACGACAATCACATATATGACGGATAATATAAGACCGGTTACAAGCATGGTCGCATTCAGATATTCGGGCTTGTTCTGCAGTTGCAGCAGATCACCGATGCGCAGGAAATCAGGCACAGTATTCGGAATGATATCAGGGACGGAGCCCGTTCCTACAGTGACATACAACCCTGAAAGCGGCAACGTCTGCCCATCCAGGATGATATTGTTGATGCCGCGGAAAATAAGCATGCCGGACAGCGTCGCAATAAACGGAGGAACTTTGACATACGCTATCCAGAAACCCTGCCAGATACCTGACAGAAGGCCTGTCAGCAGGCTGAGTATAATCGCCAGCCACGAAGGGAGGCCAAGCCTCGCTAACGTCAATCCCGACATGGCACTGACAAGTGCGACCAGCGAACCGACTGAAAGGTCGACGTTTCCGCCGGTCAGTATACAGAACATCATCCCTATGGCAAGTATGAGCACATAAGCGTTCTGGCGGATCAGCGCCGAGATGTTCCTCGGCCAGATCAGCCTGCCGCCCGTCATGAACCCGAAGAATATCATTATGGCAACCAGTGCGATGATCATGCCGTATTGCCGCAAACTGCGATTCAAGAAATCCCTGAACCTGTTCATGTGTTCCCCCCCTATCGTCCGGCTGAACTTCTGATTATTATCGACATGATTTCTTCCTGGGTGGCTTCACTCGTTTTCATCTCACCCACGACGCGTCCTTCATTGATTATGTACAGGCGGTCGGTGATCCCGAGTATCTCGGGCAGTTCGGAAGAGATCATGATTATGCACTTCCCGGCGTCGGCCAACTGCAGGATTATCTTGTATATCTCATACTTGGCACCGACGTCGATCCCTCTTGTCGGCTCGTCGAGTATCAGCACATCGGGTGCTGCGAATATCCACTTGCTTAATACGACTTTCTGCTGGTTGCCCCCGGAAAGGTTGCCCACTTTCTGGAACACGCTTGTCGATTTGATATTGAACCGATCCCTGTAATCCTTGCCTATCAGGATCTCCTCATCTTCGTTTATGACATAGCGGTTCGTTATAGCTTTCAGATTCGCCAGCGTGATGTTCCTTTTGATGTCCTGTATATGTATAAGCCCAGCCGTCTTCCTGTCCTCAGTTACATAGGCTATGCCGTTTTCTATCGCCTGGCTGATATTGTGCAGCGTGATTTCCTTTCCGTCCTTGATAAGTGTCCCGCTGATTTTTTTGCCGTACGCCCTGCCGAATACGCTCATCGCAAGTTCCGTCCTCCCTGCGCCCATGAGGCCGGCAAGGCCGACTATCTCGCCTTTCCTGACATACAGGTTCACATGGTCTATTATGATCCTCTCTTCATCAAGGGGATCATACACGACCCAGTCCCTTATTTCAAAACCTACATCACCTATTTTCGGCGTACGCTTCGGAAAACGGTCCGTAAGTTCGCGCCCGACCATTCCCCTGATTATCCGGTTTTCACTGACAGGCACGGAGTTGTCCAGTGTCTCGATGGTCTTTCCGTCCCTGAGAACAGTTATGCTGTGCGCGATCTTTATTACCTCGTGGAGTTTATGGGAGATCAGTATGCATGTAAGTCCATGCTCCCTGTTGAGCGTCTGCAGGAGTCTGAGTAGATGGTCGGAATCATCGTCATTCAGGGCTGCCGTCGGTTCATCCAGTATCAGCAGTTCACAGTTTTTGCCCAGTGCCTTGGCTATCTCGACCAGCTGCTGTTTGCCTACACCTATGTTCTTTACCTGTGTCGTGTGTTTTTCATTGAGGCCGACCCTCTTCATCAGTCCGGCAGCTTCCCTGTTGGTTTCATCCCAGTTGATTACTCCGTTCCGGGCCCGTTCATTCCCAAGGAATATATTCTCCGCGATCGTCATGAACGGGTTGAGCGCAAGCTCCTGGTGTATTATGGCTATGCCTGCCGCTTCGCTGTCACGTATGTTCCTGAACCTGCACTCGGCACCCTTGAATATGATCTCACCTGAGTATGTACCGTAAGGGTATATCCCGCTGAGAACGTTCATCAGCGTAGATTTGCCGGCTCCATTCTCCCCGACCAGTGCATGTATCTCGCCTTTCCTGACCTTGAAGGTGACATCGGAAAGAGCGACCACCCCGGGGAACTCCTTGGTGATGTTTTTCATTACAAGGATATATTCCGACATTTTTAGCCCCTCTTAACGCAGGATTTGGTCCAATTCAATAAAATGGCGGCAGATATGCTGCCGCCATCACCAAAAAAGCATTATTGTGCTCCCGGAATATCGGACAGCTGGTAATAGCCGCTGTCGACAAGCAGTTCTTTCCAGTTGTTTTTATCAGCAAACTTGATCTCGCAGTTGAATGAGGGAACGTCTTTTACTCCGTTGTGATATGTCGCATTTGTAGGAACCGTCTTGCCTTCCAGTATTGCCTCGGTCATCTCGATGACCTTGTTGGCGAGGATCCTGGTGTCTTTAAAAATGGACATCGACTGTTCGCCGCGGATGATCTGGCCTACGTTGATCTTGTCACAGTCCTGTCCGGTGAGGATCGGGAACAGTTTGGAAGCCGTGCCGTAACCTGCGGACTTGAGCGAAGCGACGATACCCTGTGCAAGGCTGTCGTTCGGCGAAAGTACGACGTCGATGTTCTCGTCTGCGTAATATGCGGTCAGAAGGTTATCCATCCTGTCCTGGGCACCCTTGGACTCCCAGTTCGTGATGGCGATCTGGTCTGGGAATTTTGTCTGTCCGGACTTGACAATGAGTACACCTTCATCTATATACGGCTGCAGTACGTCCATGGCGCCCTTGTTAAACAGGTAAGCATTGTTGTCTCCCGGGTCGCCGCCGAAGCATTCCATCGTGAAGGGACCCTTCTCACCCTTGTCAAGGCCGAGAGCCTTTACTATGAACTCGCCCTGCATCTTTCCTACGCCGTAGTTATCGAATGTCGCATAGTAGTCGACGTTTTCGGTGTTGGTGATAAGCCTGTCATAAGCGATTACGGGAATGTTCTTTTTCTTTGCCTGCTCAAGGACTCCGCCAAGCGCGCCGCCGTCGATCGAGGCAATGATCAGAACGTCGCAGCCCATGGTGATCTGGTTCTCGATCTGGCTGTTCTGGGTTTCCTGCTTGTTGTCGGCATACTGGAGATCGACCTTGTAGCCTTTTTCCTCCAGGGCTTTCTTGACATTGGCGCCGTCTTCGTTCCATCTCTGGAGCGATTTCGTAGGCATTGTGACTCCAACAAGCTTTCCTTTACCCGACCCTGATGTCGATGTTGCCTGACCACAGCCCGTCACGATAGCCGCCAGCATCGCAAGCACCAATGACAACACGATTAACCTTTTAGCCATAACCCATTCCTCCCATATATTGTATTCAAGTAAATTCTATATTTAGTCATGGGGGCCCTGAATAGAGATAATTATCCAATGATGGTAATTTATTATCTGCAAGAAAATACCCGGCCTCCATATCTGGAATTTTTTAAAGTCAAAAAATTACAGATATGGAGGCCGGTAAAACTGCGGGCTGTGGCGATCATCAGTTTTCAACGCAGACTGACGCGAACCTCTTATGTATGTCCGTGTGCCGGGACCTGCGGATGTACCTTACCGCTGTGCGGTGTTTTTCAGCTCCGGAATATGCGGACTTTATTCGGGCCTGCGTTCTGTAATGATCCCTTTGTCGCTTATTTCTGCATTTATGGAGATCCGCTCCAGCAATGAGAAAATGCGCTTCTTTTCTGTCTGTTCGTTAACTGTCGTGGTCTTCAGGTCTGCCTGGACCGCTGGAACAACTTCGAGTTCGATGTATTCTTCGGTATCGTTGCCAAAAAAGCGGATTTTCAAAAGCACGGTGTCCACGGTCTCGTCATTGAACCAGAAGTTCCCGAGGCTGTATATGATGGGCTTGCCCTTGTAGAACTCTATGCCCTGGAGGCGATGGGGATGCGCCCCTATAACTATGTCGGCGCCCGCATCCAGGTATTCCTTTCCCGTGATAAGCTGCACATCTTCCAGTTTGTGGGTAAATTCAGTGCCCCAGTGGACGTATGCTATGACATAGTCAGCATTTTCCCTTGCTTTTTTTATGGTCTGTTTGAAAAGCGCCGTATCGTAGCAGCGCAGGATACCCGGCGAATTTTTCGTCGCCTGGGGCGTCATCTTGTATTTCTCGGCCCGTGATGCCGCGACAAATGCCACTGTTTTGCCCTGTACCCCGAAATATACCGGCTCCATGGCTTCGTCCAGGTCGTGGCCTGCGCCGACATATTTTATGCCGGCCTGTTTCAGTGTGGCCATGGTATCGATCAGCGACTCCTTCCCGTAATCATACACGTGGTTGTTGGCGAGGCTTACGATATCCACTCCCATTTCCTTAAGGATGCCGACATTGGAAGGATGGGCCCTGAATTTATAGGCCTTGTTTTTCAGCGGCGTGCCTCTGGTGCTGAACGTGAACTCATTGTTTATGCACGTGATGTCCGCTTCCTGCATCATCTGTACCAGTTCAGGGGATATGCAGTCATAGATCCCGTTTTCGGTCTTGCTGCAGTACTGCATGTTGTCCCAGTTGTCCGCCAGGTTGATGTCTCCGGCGAAAGCCACGACAAAGTCATATGTATAATGTCCGTTTTCCAGGTCCGATGAATCGACGACTGCCGGGCCGCTGCTGTTGCCCCCGGTATTTACCTTGTTCGGACCATTCCCGGGACCGCCGGCAGATCGGCCTGATCCTGACGCATTTACAGCGGTATCGCCCGTATTGGCCGTGTTAGTTGAATCAACGGTGTTGCCGGCGATGGTTCCTGCGCCGTCAACAGCACCGGAAGCGGTATCGGCAGCCGCGGAATAGCCTGCGTCAATGCCATTGGAAAAAGTATTTGCATGATCAGCAGAATTGCCATCAGAATTTTGGGCGGCATCATCCGCATCAGGTAACGAAACATCACCCTGTCCTGTTATCGGGCCCGTCGCCGTACCTGCGTCTGTACCGTCCAGGTCCGATCCCGTATCCGCATCCTGTGCAGCGATTGTCCCGACGTCCAGTGTGATACCTGACTGCCGGCCCTGTCCGGCAGCTTCCTCCGTCGATGTATACATGCCGGAAGCATCGGTCCCGTCAAGGCCTCCGCCCCGGTATCCGCAGCCGCACAGCATTATCATGACTGCTATTACCGAAACGAGGCACAAATACCTGAAAAACGCATCGGAATTTATCTGCACATATCTGTGCTTCTGTTCATTCCTGCACTTGCACGACTTTATACTGTTGTGCCCGCACAACTCTGTCTGTTTGTCTTTGCGTATCCCCATCAGCATGTGTCCGCCGTATGCCCCCTGACCGTTTTTACTTTCATGCTCTCTGTCTCTTCCTTTTTTTATGCTATTATAACACAGCGGCATCATCTGTGTCCGGCGTCCTGAATTTAGCCCACGGCTGAAATATTCCGTCTTTCTCCTCAGCGCGTCACATCCCGGGCAGAAAGCCGTCCAACGCATGCCATGTCTCCGGCCGGGAGCGCTGTCAGATCCGGCCGCATACCGGGCAGACAGTCTATATGATCCATCGTCTGCCCGGGCACATGTCCCGTCACCCCTATGTAACATATATCCCAGGCAGTTCATATATTAGCCGTAGGCGAATCTTTACTGCTGACATATGCAGTCGACATCACTATCAGGGAAGGGATACACAGTGGGTCTTACATGCCACTCGACCGGGTTCGGTACACTTAAGGAAATGTCCGGATTAAATGTCGTTTCTCCTGACGAAACTGTAATAGCTCTTGCAGGAAATCCCAACACCGGGAAAAGTACTCTGTTCAACAGCCTTACCGGGCTCAGGCAGCATACGGGGAACTGGCCGGGAAAAACCGTAGTCAACGCACAGGGAAAGTACAGGCATAACGGAAAGAACTTTCACGTGGTCGATCTGCCGGGTACATACTCACTGCTCGCCAATTCGGTGGAAGAAGAAACGGCCAGGGATTTCATATGTTTCGGAGATCCTGATGTGACCGTGGTCGTCACGGATGCAACATGCCTGGAAAGAAACCTGAACCTGGTGCTGCAGATCCGTGAAATCACCGACAGGGTAGTCGTATGCGTCAACCTGATGGATGAGGCGATAAGGAAAAAAATCAGGATCGATCTGGAGAAGCTGTCGCAAATACTGGGTGTACCGGTCGTAGGCACCAATGCAAGGAACAATGAGGGCCTTAATGAACTGAAATGCGCAGTGGAACTGGTCGCCGGCGGAAATTTCAAGGCCGGGCCGCTGAAAATCATATACGATGAAACCGTAGAAAAAGCTATCGCCCATCTGCAGCCTGCAGTGGAAGAACTGGCAGCCGGGAGGATAAACAGCCGGTGGGCGGCCCTGCGCATGATCGAAGGAGAAGCGGGGATCCTGAACTCTATCTGCCGGCATCTGGGTCTTGAGGTCCCGGAACATGAAAATATCGCCCGGTGCGGTGAAGATATTGACCGGAGGGGTGAGACATCGGGGAAAAAAGATATCGTCATGCAGGAAGATGATAACCGGTATGCAAAAGCAGATAATACACGGAATGAAAACCAGGATGCTTTACTGGTTGAGATGCTCGAACGCAAAATCAGTGAAGCGCGGTCATTGCTGGCCGAATCCGGCATCAGCACAGAAGCGCTGCGTGACACTGTCGTTTCTGAAATCGTACAGACCGCCGAGAGAATCAGCCGCGAAGTGGTGTCATTCGGAACAGAGAATTACAACAGTCTTGACCGCAAAATAGACCGCATCGTGACCTCCAGGACATGGGGGATCCCGATAATGCTCGCGCTGCTTGGACTTGTGTTCTGGATCACAATCAAAGGAGCGAACTACCCTTCGGAGTTGCTGGCGGAAGGCCTGTTCCGGGTCCAGGAATACCTGTCGGCCCTGCTGATAAGTGCAGGAGTTCCGGCCTGGCTCCATGACATGCTTATCTTCGGCATGTACCGCACCCTGGCCTGGGTCGTGTCCGTCATGCTGCCCCCTATGGCGATATTCTTCCCGCTGTTCACGCTGCTGGAGGACCTGGGCTACCTTCCAAGGGTCGCATTCAACCTGGATAACTTTTTCAAGAAAGCATGCGCTCACGGGAAACAGGCGCTGACAATGTGCATGGGGTTTGGCTGCAACGCCGCCGGTGTTATTGCCTGCCGTATCATCGACTCTCCACGTGAAAGGCTGATTGCTGCGATAACCAACAACTTCGTTCCATGCAACGGACGTTTCCCGACACTGATCGCCCTTTCAACCATATTCATAGCGGGGGCAGCCGGAAGGTTCAAATCACTGGCGGCCGCGGCATCGGTGCTGGGTGTGATCATACTTGGTGTCGTGATCACCCTGTTTATATCCAGGTTATTGTCCAGGACGATCCTGAAAGGCCTGCCGTCTTCCTTCACGCTGGAACTCCCGCCATACAGGAAACCCCAGCCTGGAATGATCCTGGTCAGGTCTCTGCTGGACAGGACACTGTTCGTCCTGGGACGCGCCGTCATGGTGGCAGCGCCTGCCGGTCTGGTGATCTGGCTGATGGCCAATGTATCCGTGAACGGCATCAGCCTGCTGGATCACTGTGCCGGATTCATGGATCCTTTTGCCCGCCTGATAGGGCTGGACGGTTATATCCTGACGGCTTTCATACTGGGCTTGCCCGCAAACGAGATCGTCATCCCCATTGTACTCATGAGTTACATGTCATCAGGCACTATGATGGAGCCCCAAAGCCTTGAAGACCTGCGCCAGCTGCTTGTAAACAACGGCTGGACCTGGCTGACAGCCGTCTGTGTAATGCTGTTCTCGCTGAACCATTTCCCGTGCGCGACAACATTACTGACCATACGCAAGGAGACCGGAAGCTGGAAATGGACCGGCATCGCGTTTCTTATACCTACGATCACAGGCATGATCATCTGTTTCATCGTCGCCCGGTTGTTCGGATAGAGTGCCATCAATATTCAGCTTCCTCATCCAGTGCCTCGATCAGGAAACTAACCGGGCGGAAGCCGTCATTGCACGAAATCATGGCTGACCTGCTGTTTTTCATCCAGCCGCCGTACAGGTCCTCTGCACCGTGGGCAAGCGCCATCACGAAAGCAGACATGCTTTCCCACGCGCTCATGCAAAGGCCTTCCGGCTTTTCCCATCCATTGGCGATAAAAACCTGCCCAACTTTCATGTCACAGGCTTGCTCAATAGGATTTTCATATTCGTCTATCAGGTCCTGGTAGACCGTTTGCCTCATAACCGTGATCTTAACTTTCCTCATATTTAATAATCCCTTCCGCAGAACTGGTCCGCGCCTCACAGGCAATGTTTCTCTCCCAGTCCTCTCTTGTCAGGCAGGTAATGTGAAGTGTGCGGATATCTCCGGTCTGCTGCCAGAAGACATCCTTCTTCGTATGATGATATCTGAAACCGCATTTTTCCTGGACACGTTTTGACTTCACATTGCCATCGAAATATCCTGCCCATATCTTCGTCAGCTTCAGGTCCTCAAAGCCGTGGCGCAGCAATTCCCTGGCGGCCTCGGGGATCAGTCCCCTGCCCCAGAAAGGGACGCCTATCCAGAATCCGATCTCGGCTTCCGTGTCTGGCAGACCGAGGCTGCTGGCCTTCCCGATCATCAGCCCGATGCTGCCGATGGCCCTGTTGTCCTCTTTCAGACAGACAGCATAGTTTTCATTCACGGCAAGCACGTTCCTGATTATCTCGAGGCTGTTCTCCACGCTCGTATGAGGCGGCCATCCTGCCATGGGACCGACCCGCGGATCCTTCGCATATTCGAACAGGCTCTCTGCATCTGATTCAAGCCACGGACGCAGTATCAGTCTCTCAGTCCGCAGTTCCATTACACACACCCCTGTACCGCGTGCCCGGCACATAGACAGCTATCTCTTTAAAAGCGGCATCCAAAATCTGACGATCCCAGAACTCCTTCCCGGAACTCCATTTGCGCAGTACAGGATGGAGTCTTCGCATCGGCAACTGGCTGACTGCCGCGCCAGGCACTTTTTTAATATGATTAAAGCAAATTCCGCAATTAATATCAATCATTACTTTTTTCTGTATGGTATTCTATACATGTAGATAACGGAGGGCGGTCATGGATTACAAAACCCACATAAAACGGGCGATCGATTACATAGAGGAGAACCTGAAAGACGAGATCACCATAGCCGACTGTGCAAGGGTTTCCGGTTACTCTGACTACCACTTTATCCGTGTATTCAGGGAAGCTACAGGCTTCACGCCTGCCGAGTATATACGCAAACGCAGGCTTACGGAGATTATCAAAAACATGCGCGACGGTGTGCCTGTTTCGGAAATAGCCTTTGAATACGGCTTCAATTCCAGGGAGAACTTTACACGGGCTTTTGCCTCAGAGTACCACATCCTGCCGTCAGAATACAAGGCTTCACAGAACAGCCTGAAACTGTGCGAGCCGATCACGTTCGATACGCCTCCGTTTGAAGTAAAGCCGGAGTTTGTTGGCCTTGAGCCGTTCGACCTGGTGGTGTATAAAAGCGACGAAGACTACCCGACCAACTTCTGGAACAAGTACAACGGCCGGAAATGGTCCAGGAAACTGACCGGCGGGAAGGTTTGCGAGGATTACGGCGTCAGCGTATGGAATGCGGCCGAAAACAGGCTTGATTATTATATCGGTGTCAGGAAAAGAGACGCTCTCGGAGATACGGGAAATACGACCGTGCTTTCGGTCCCGTGTGGCCTGTATGCAGTATTCACAACACCTCCGAGTTCACATTTTGATTTCGTCAACACCATACACCGTACGTGGGACTATATAAACAACGAGTGGCTGCCGGGCAGCGGATACGAACGCACAGGCGGCTATGAATTCGAAACGTATATCGAAAGCTCTCATACCTTCAGCGAAAAAATCTACATACCATTGAAGCGCAAAAGCATTCCTGGTGCACCAAGGGGTGTTGAATAAATTGTGCAGGAGGGATTCTTATGAAAAAGCAGCTTAACATTTCCTGGGACGGTGTCCGTGATTCGACAGGCTACCTGTTTTCCTTCGCAAAATCACTGTCCGCAGCGGTAAAAAACAGCCCGTTTTCAGACAAAGCAGAAGATATCGTAGCCACATCGGGGTTTGCATTCAGGATGTGGGTCAGCAGAGACCTTTGCCCGTCGGCGACAAGCATATGGGACTTTGAAAGCCAGAAACCGTGGGTGGAAAACGGCGGCCTGACCTGCGATTACGTCGGACGCTACTGGGAACAGAATGATATCGAGGAGGAGAAACGGCTCGAAGCGACCAGTATCATCAAAGCAAGCATCGACAGGGGCATCCCTGCAGTTTCCTGGGACACAGGCATTCCGGAATGGGGCCTGATCACCGGCTACGACGATGATGCACAGATGTTCTCCGTACTGGCAATCAACAACGCAGCCCCCGACCCTGCGAACCCGGTCCTTATGCCCTATGACATTCTTGGCAAACGCGAGATACCGATCCTTTCGGTCCTGACCGTTACAGGCAGAACGGACAAAACGGAGGAGCAGATCCTCAGGGACACGCTCAAACTTGCGGCAAACCACCTCAAAGGCGGGGAATGGTGCGACAACGCAAAAGGCCTTGAGGCATATCCTGCCCTGATAAGGGTTTTCGATGAGGACCCTGAACTCTCCTCATCCTGGAACGCCGAATATTTCCTCGGCACATATGCTGCTTTGAAGGAATACGCTTACAGGTATCTTGAAAAATCCGGGGAAACCAGGCTGGCGAAGCTTTACCGGTCCGTTTACGACGCCTGGATGGAAGCATTCAGGATCAAGACTGGCGAAGACGCTTCACAGCCCGAAGTCAGGGCAAAGATCGCATCCCTGCTTCGGTCTGCATACGAAAGCGAAAAGGAAGCCGTCGCAATAATGGAATGACGAAGATCGTTAAATCCTTCCGGCTTTCGCGTTTAAGCAGTGCCGGAAGGATTTTTTCTGCAAATGACCTGTTGATCACTGTACCAGGTACAAAAACTAACTAAGCAAGTTAATAATAAAATCCCCCGTGTTTTTGGCACTGTGTCTTTTGCCGTAAACTTCCTGGGCCTGCCTCATCTGGTCCAGTTTCTCAGGCCTCGAGTAAAGCTGCATTATGACGTCGCAGATCCTCGAGTATTTCCCGGCATATACTGCAAGATTGTTGTTTAAGAGGAAATAGGCGTTCCGGTTTTCAACTCCGGGGATCGGTTCGGTGATGATAAGCGGCTTTCGTTTCGTCAGGGCTTCAGACACGGTCAGTCCGCCCGGCTTGGTGATGATCACGTCTGCCGCATCCATGTAGAGTTCCATGTTGTCAACATAGCCGACAACGACTACCTCCTTGCTGTACGGCGTGCTTGCGATCTTCTTTGCAAGGCGTGCGTTGCGGCCACATATAACAACGGTCTGGAAATCCATGGGGACTTTGTCGATGTCCGCCAGGATCTCAGGAATGTTGCCGAACCCGACACTGCTGGAAATCAGCAGCATCGTCATTTTATCCTTGATGTTCAGCCTTTCCCGGGCTTCAGACATCGGTATGTCCGTGGAAAACTCCTCCTTGACGGGAATGCCGAAAGGCAGCAGTTTATTGACATCCATCCCTTTCCTGCGCGCTTCGTGTATAAGCAGTTCGTTCGCCACAATATAGTAATCCAGCACCGTATCCTCCCAGAAAGGATGCAGCGTGAAGTCAGTTATGATGCCGAATACGGGTATACGGGCGTCCAGTGCTCCATCCCGCCTCATCTGTGAAATGATGATGGCGGTAAAGATATGGGTGCAGACTATGACATTCGGCTTTTTCGATTCTATGTATTTCTGCATCTTGCTCTTTGAAGCTTCTGCTATCGTATATGGCAGGAAAGTCTTTCGCGCTTTTTCCTTTTCGGAAACCTTCTCGGCATTGTCATACATCAGCAGGTGCAGTTTGGGAGAATGCCTTGCAATGGATGTATAACCGACGTCTACTATTTCGCCCATCAGCTTGCTCAGGTATTTATATGTATCGAGTACGGTACATTCAACTCCCCGGGTCTCAAGATACCGTGCCAGGGCAAAACTTGCGGAATTGTGTCCCTGTCCTGCTGTTACCGTCAAAAACAAAGCTTTCATTTCACACAACTCCCCATTGCATGTACTGCATATGATCTACAAAAATTATACTATAATTTTCAGGTATTCACAAAACCTGTCCGGCAGCAGCCTCACCACATGATTTATTTAGCATACCTGGCACCATTATTAATCTAAAGTTTTCTCAAATATGTAACCCTTTATCTTCACTCCGCCGCCGGTAATCAATCCACACTGCAATTCCACTGCATCAGTGAAATCTTTTCGGCCAGTTCGATCGTAAGATAATCAGATGTGATTATCGATATAATATCTTCCTGGTTTTTTTCATTTTCCCCGTATGATAAAATCATATGCCCATGTCCGTTTTCCGGTTTCTCCATACAACACCTCTTGCAGGTATTGGTAATATATGCCAATATTATACAGTGCCTGGATCATAGCAGTACAGGAAATGTTTTATTATAATTTTTATTGTATACTGAAAGCACCGTACGGTTCAGGAGGAGACACCATGGAATGCCCGGAAGCGGTCAGGGCTGCTCTGGAATACATTGAGGAGAACCTGAAGACAGACATAACGGCCGAAGAACTGGCAAAGATGGCAAACTATTCGACATACCACTATTACCGCCTTTT
The DNA here is from genome assembly GCA_029778665.1 of Bacillota bacterium. Taxonomy (GTDB): domain Bacteria; phylum Bacillota; class Clostridia; order Acetivibrionales; family DTU013; genus DTU013. The sequence goes on from JAKOPX010000303.1 coordinate 29,221, forward strand.
TTCGTCCGTCATGGGTTCTTCTGTCGCCGGCTATATCCTGAAACGGCGCCTTGACCACGCGCTCGCAGAGATCGCCTGCGGCCGCAGGGCAACAGATGTGGTGTATGAGTACGGGTTTGACACTTATGCCGGGTTTTACAAGGCATTCGTAAAGATGTACGGGTGTTCTCCGAAAAAATACCTCAGCATTTAAAAGGACCACAAACCTGGAAAACCGGAGGTTCCGATCATGTTTACCGAAAGGGAACTTCGCACTGTCCTGGGGAACTGGGACACGGGCAAAAATCCCACTATAACTGACATCTATGTCAACGACGGTTCAAAAAAATCCGGCAGCGTCTGGGCTGTCGGCAGCGATTACATACTGAAAGCCGGTGACCGTGATGCGCTCATGAAAAACATCAGGATAGCCAAAGCCCTTCACAGGCAGGGCTTTTACTCCTCTCTTCCGGTCATGACAAAGGACGGGAAAGAGATCCTCGATGGTCCCGGCGGGCAGGCATTCATCCTTATCCGCAGCCTGAAAGGGACACCGCTTCCCAGGTCCGAAAAGTTCGGCGACGACCGTGCCAGGTATGCCGGTAAATACGGCATAAGCATCGCACGGCTCCACAAGGCGCTGAAATCCATACAGAAGGATATTTCACCCGATGAAGTCGACCTTTACAGGAACGTTTCCGATTGGGCGCTGCCGAATGTCAGGCAGCAGAATATCCAGTGGAGCATGGGCATCAGCGACGAATTTTTCAGCGATTATGCATCCGGCTTCGGAAAGCTGTATGACAAGCTGCCGAAGCAGCTCATCCACAGAGATCCCAACCCGGGCAATATACTGTTTGACGATGGTGAAGTAACGGGATTCATCGATTTCGATCTGAGCGAATGCAATATACGCCTGTGGGATGTCTGCTACTGCGCGACCGGTATCCTCGCAGAAGACAGTAACGAGGCTTATGAAAAATGGCCGGAGATACTCGGTGGGATACTGCGTGGCTATGACCTGGAGGGAAAACTGACGACGGAAGAAAAGCAGGCAGTGTTTTACGTGATCTGCTCGATCCAGATGATCTGCGTCGCGTATTTCGGCAGCAGCGACAAGTTCAGGGAACTGGCGGAAGCAAACCGCCGGATGCTTAAATATATCATCCGGAACAGGGAGAAAATCGAAGGCATATTCGCCTGATGCTTCGGCGGCGGCCGGTACTTCACAGATACCGGCCGCTGTTCAATTAATTCCGGCCGGTAATGCTGGCAGGTGTTCAATCCATGCAGGCTATATCCCGATAAGCCGGCCGGCTTGACCATCCTTCCGTAATATACCGTCAGTTGCTTTGTCTTACCTTGTTTTTCTCTGTCAAATCCGTCTCACCCGAAAATCTGCTTTTACGTTTTTGCGTAATTGCATATTGACATGTGGCAAAATTTATTGTGTTATGTAATTGCGTAATTACGTATTTTAAAAGGAGGCATCATCATGGAAAGGAATTATGGCGCAGAGATCGATATGCTGAATGCAGAAATCAGTTCACTAAGGAAGGAACTGCAGGAACTCGGGGAACTTGTAAGGTCATTTGCCCATGGTCAGTCAAAACAGCCTGACGCAAAGCCTCTGAAAAGGGTCCACCAGATGAGGAACATGCATCCTGACAAGCGCCTGAGCGAGAAAATGGAAGAGTTGTGTACACTGACGGATGAGAAAGGCGTTACCGGAATGATAACTTATCTTGGCGTCTACGCCTCCGGCGGCAGTCAATCGAACTGGATAAGGAATGAAGTCTGCACGGATGACCTGCTGGCACTGATCGAAAACCGCACCGCGGAAAAGGTCCTGAACTGCATAGGCAGCAACGACAGGCTGAACATACTGCTTGCCCTCCTGAAAAAACCGATGACCGTGGCTGAAATAGTGAGCGAATGCGGCCTTAATTCAACTGGCCAGGCATACCACCATATGAAGCCGCTGCTTGCCGCAGACCTGATCATCGAAGATGCGAACTCCAAGGGTGTCTACGTGGTCCAGCCTCACAAGGTCCAGGGCATAATCATGCTGCTGGCAGGCATTTGCGACATGGTCGATGAAACTTACTCAAAAGGTACATGGGACAGCAATGAGTAAATTTAAACAATACTGCAGGGGCAGTACGGTGAAAACAGTACAGTAGAGGAAAAACAGTAACTACCTTACAGCAGGGACCCTGGCAGACTTCAATGTACGCATGAGATCATCATTTTTCAAATAATGACAGCTGGCCGCTCTTATGCGATCTTGACTCTCTTAACGTGATTTTTTCATCATCCCCGACCCGGCCTGTCAGGATCTCTCCCTGCGGGTCATGCTTCCCGGCATTGCTGGCCACGGAAGCGTCGCTGCAGTTTGCGTAGCAATATACGCAGCCATTACGGCATGTATTATATGCACCTATATCGATGCTTTCACAGCATCCGCAGGAATCGCGCTGATTCCTGTCTCTTTTTATTTCGAGGCCATATCCGCATATACGCTCTATAAGGGCTTTATCGATGCAGTGTGCCTGCCCGATGCCGTATTCATCCAGGAATGATGCCTCACAGCAGGCCTTTACCGTGATTCCGAAGTCTTTTGCGACCGCGGAGATCATTTCTGCAAGCCAGGCCATCTCATCCCTGCCGATCTCCCTTACGGCGTTCGTCCTCAGCCTGGGATACCTGTCCACAAAGCTAATGATGCACTGGTCCGTATGCCCGGCAAGCCTGCTGCAAAGCCCTGAAAATTGCTCCCTGTGGTATTCCGGGCTATATGCGTCATTCAGGATGATGGGATCATACCTCCAGACGACCTTCTCTTTCCCTATCCTGTCGCTCAGTTCGCAGAAGGTCCCGATTATCTCATCCTTGTCACGCAGAGTCCTTTCAACGGACCTGTCGTATGGGGTCAACGTGAACTGGAAATAGTACCTGTATCCCATCCTGTCGATGATATCCAGCCTGTCGAGCATGTTCAGCGGGTCCTTGGTCCAGAACACGATACAGTCGACGATGTCGGGCGACAGCATGACCTTGCTGACCATGGCATGGTTCATCGGGTTCCGCACCAGGACGTAACCGGCACGCAGCCGGTTGATCAGCCACTCGGAATAAAAAGCGGGAATATCCGTCCTGCGGGATGCACTGATAATCATGATCTCAATCCTCTATCCTCATGACTGCATGGATACACGATGGCGCGATGTCGTCAGCCCACTCCCCGTGCCATTGCCGCCCGAAACCTTCCAACATCACGCCCCGATCCACCTGATGAACGCAGTCTTGTCCCTGCTGTTGAAACCGCATTTTTCATAGAACCTCAACGTATTTTCGTCCTTCGCACCGGTGAGCAGCATGATTTTATAACACCCGCTGTTTTCGGCGATCTCAGTGGCCTTTTGCATCAGGGCCCGAGCATATCCCCTGCACCTGTAGCCGCTGTGTGTCACCACATTTTCGATCAGCGCATAGGGCCTCATGCCGCGCGTCAGGTTCTTTATCACTATGACAGTGACGCTGGACACTATTTTGCTGTCGACTTCGCCGACCAGGATATGATAGTTCCCGTCAGCGATCATCTCTTTCCAGAGCGAGATAAGTTCCGGCGTTTCCGGGAGTTTCTCCTTTTCATGCAGGTGCAGGTAAAGCTCCTGTAGCCCGTCAAGGTCCGATTCCCTTACTTCCCTGATCAGCAAGGCGCAAACCTCCGAGATAGTGTAGTGCCAGGCATGCCAGTCAGGCTATGCACAGTTCCGGGATGACTTCTTTCAACGGACAACTGTCTGACCGACGTGCCTGGCACCATTATAATTTATTTCTTCCAGCGCTTCAATCCAGGGAAGAACCCTTTCATCATATCCCTGGCTTCATCCTCGCTCATGCCGGGATTTGCAGATACCACATGCGGTACGCACTCCTCGATCATTTCTTCCATGGTGATGTCTGACGTAAATGCCCCATTTACATAACAGTATTTGCAATAGTCCTCGTTCAGGGTCCCGTCCTGGTTCGTCCCGTACAGTTCATCCGTTGCGCCCATCGGCATGCCGCATGATTGACAATACCTGGCTTCCATAGTAATACCTCCTTACATTACTTTCTCTTTACGGCATTACTATAGAACATTTAATATGTCATCTGCATGTCATATTAAATATATTTTCCATATGTTCTCTCAAGCTTTTCCCGGATGGTTTCACGGATATGAGGAGGTTCGATCACCTCGGCATACTCGCAGAATGACAGGATATAGCCGTACAGCCACTCGTCCTCGGTGAATGCCGCGGAGACAACAAAACTCCCATCAGGCTGCTTCTGGATGTTTCGGGGTTCGAACTCATCATAGACGCGGTAAGCCATTTCCGGCCCTATTTTTA
>JAKOPX010000304.1 GCA_029778665.1 Bacillota bacterium
AAATCCGGACCTCGCACTTTTTTGAGAGGTCCGGATTCTTCTGGTGGAGATGAAGGGATTTGAACCCTCGACTTCTACGCTGCCAGCGTAGCACTCTCCCGCTGAGTTACATCCCCATGCGTATATCGATACCGCATCGCAAACGCATACTAATTTTAATACATAAATGGCCCGGCAGTCAAGGCTGACAAACTGTAAATTTTCATAGAACCCAGGCAAAGCTCCGGGACAGGGTAAATTCCCATGCCGGGTTGGTAAATCTCCCGGGGCCGGATAAAGCTCCGCTCCCGGGCCCGGGTAAAGCTCCCGGGCCCGGGTAAAGCTCCCGGGCCCGGCGAACCGCGGAATAGCCTGTAATATCGCCTTAGCCTGTCATCTCTGTTTAACACCTATAATATTCAGATAATTGAGCGTTTTTATGTCATTTTGCACAAGCCCCGATTCTACCAGTGCCTGCACCAGGATCTCGCTGATTTCTTCATCGGTCAGATCAGGAGACGTTTTGATGAAAAATACGTCAGATGTGGCCAGGTTCGCCTTGATCATTTCCTTCAGTTCCTCTGTCGTCCGTGAGTACAGCCCGGCTTTGTAATAGTAGTCCTGCGTCTCGTCGTCAGACGAGTATGCGGCAAATTCGTCGTCCAGCACATAGGCCAGGCTTTCACTGTAGTACTTATTGAGGATCCGGTTGCATGTATTATAAACAGGATATTTCAGGACCTCCTGGTCATTGTTCGTGACGTCGACGTTGTACCACTGGTTCCCGATCATTACCTTGTTCCAGGCGTGAGGCACCATGCCGTTTTTGCCCGTCGCAACAACGGCAGGCACGCCGGCCAGGTCGCACAGCAGCTTGAACGTTTCGGCATAGCTCTGGCATACACCGAGGCCGTTTACAAGGATCCCGTACACGTTGAATGAATCGGCATGCTGCTCCACGAGTTCATCGAGGTCTGTCCCGTCATAATACGCCTGGAGGATCTCATCATGGTACCGCCCGTTTTCAACGATCCAGTCATGGATCGCCTTTTCCTTTTCTTCCAGGCTCATTCCGTCCTGGATAACAGCTTTCAGCACTTCCTCTGCCTTTTCGAGCACCCTGATCTGTTTTTCCAGGCTTTCCTCGTCGCTCAGGCTGTATTTCACCTTGAGTTGCTTATTTACAAAGTCGAAGGTCACATATTCTTCGTCAAGGACCAGGACGCACTGGGTCATTATCATCTCGACCACATCGCGCAGGTATGCGGGATCGCCTGCCTCAGGGTATGCGCTCAGGTCGATAGTGGTTTCATGGTTCAGCATCCCCAGGGCGATATGCTGCGCCAGTGACAGCTGGTTTTCAGGTTTTTCCTCTCCTGTTATATCTATAGCGATCTCATCTGTTGTTTTTGCCGGGACATCCTTGATGGATGGCGAATCCTGGATGTTGATCTTGTCGGTGTTGTCTTCCGCCATTGTCGCCGGATACTGCACTGTCTCGTAGAAAGCTTCTATTTCTTCCTCGGTAGGCAGGTCTTCACCAAGGCATTTGTAACTAAGTCTCAGCCTGATGCCCGGTAATTTCCCATAGAAAGTATACGCGCCCATTGAATCGATTTCGTGATTTCTGAAATCCCATATCACAGGGTACCTTTTAGCAGTTGACATGTCGGCCATCCTGACCTCGACTTCCCTGGGAAGATCAAAGATGGAATATTCGCCCGCCGTGTAGTTCCTTTTTTCACGTGTGGATAAGAACTTCGGCGCTGATTTCGCGTAATCTTCCCCCCTGATGATATTGCTGAGCCTGGACTCCTTTTCCCCCCTGACTGCAACAACTGCGTAATCATATGCATCGCTCAGCAGGCTGTTCATCTGGGAGTCCTTATAGAATTCATCGCTGTCATCTAGCAAGAACTCGGTCTTGTCGGTCCTGCCGAGCTCACTCATACGCCAGTTGTTTCCATAATATACTTTGTAATACTCTGCACCGTCGACATTATCCCAGCACAGCATCATGTTCCCTTCATCGTTGAATTTCACCTTCACCGTGGGGCTGTCGATTTCGGCGGCAATAGTGAACATCATTCGTTTGGGCTTATCGAGGAACGTGACGGTATCCGCCTTGGTATCTATATAAATGACCAGGTATAAAGTTTTTAAACTTCCCCATGTCCTGATATCCTTATGCCAATCATCCGGGTCTTCTGACCTTATATAACCGGTTTCGATGCCTTCCCTGGGATAAGCATTCACCCATTCGTTGTCCATGCTCGGAGCTACCGTCACAACACCTGCCTCGGCATCGTAATTGATCTCTGCACCCACCTCTTTGGTACATTCGCGGTCCGAGTAAACCGCAAAGCATTCATAGACACTGTACTTCCAGAAATCCTCCATGGGGTTCACATTTATCCTGAACTCGAAGCCGTCCGGGATATTGTACATCGGTTCTATATCTTCAAAAGCATCTTCTTCGCTCCCTGCAAACGACAAACCTGATACCCAGGAAGCTTTGAAATACTTGCCGTCATCCTGGACCTGCAGTTCCCCCGAAGGCGACCCCGTCTTCAGCCCCGTCGTATCGTTGCTTTGCCTGGTGTCCGCATCCGCCCATTCTCCTTTCTTATCACCTCCCGTGCTGCATGCCGTAAAGGCACATATCATGCACACAACCAGCAACATAGCAAGAAAGCGTTTCATTTGACTACCTCCTTTAATTTTTTGAATAATCAAACATAATATTTAATGCATGCTACATTTGGACTTTTCAACCAATATTGCCAAACATGCGATTTGGTATGATAGACGTTTAACATGTTGACACAGTTCCCTGT
>JAKOPX010000305.1 GCA_029778665.1 Bacillota bacterium
ACGTTTCTCGCGGCAGTATCGCCCTGCTGCATATAACTCGCCATGATAGCCTTGCCGATGTCCGAAGTGTACGGGTTGGTGTTTAGGGCGTAGTTCTGTATGCCTCTGCCGGTGTTATATAGTTCCTGTATCCATCTGTATGTCTCGTCGGACAGTCTTTGACCCTGTGCCTGAATCTGCTCATTGTTCGCAAGCCAGTTGTTATATAACTGCTGTGCCTGCCTCAATGCAGCTTCGTTCGCTGCCTGCGCTTGCGGAGAAGGCTGCGCTATCGGCGCTATCTGCTGAAGGTATGTAGGAAACGAACTTGAACCGGCAGAACCGATAGAACTTACGAGTGCGGGCTGTACTGTTTCCTGTATAGACTGTGTAGGTTGATACCTTGAAAGTATCTGATATGCAGTAGTTAAATCAGCCTTTGAAAGCTCGTCTGCCAGTGAACCGTAGCCGGCATTGCGAAGCTCGTCGTACCACTGAACAGCGCTCGACTGAGCGCCTTTCATTGCGTCCTGATACCGCTTATCTTTCGTTTCTCTATACTTTCTGTCTGCGTCGGTCCAGTATCCTTTTTGCTGAACGATGTTATATACTGCCTGATACGGATTATATGTTGCCATCTTCATCCCCCGAATCTACTTCAGGCTCTTCAGCAAAATCTTGTGCTTCTGTTTCCTGGCTATATTTTAATTCGACGGTTTCAACGGGCTTTGAAAGATCCGCGGGACAATATTCAATTGTATGTGTGTCGGTATTATCATCGACTTCAAAGTCATTTATCACATTATAAAGCAACTTATTGACGATATCATTGCTATTTGCAAGCTCGTCCATTTTGGCTTTGCCTTCCTCTACGAGTTCAGATATCTTCTTTTCAGAGATAAATATCTTCGCCCAGCCGGGCAGAATGTCATATATTGCTTCGATAACTGAAGCTTTTTTAATCGCTCCCGTGCCGCCGCCATATGTAATTTCTGCATTGACACAAAGCGCAAGGACAATCTCTTTGATTTTCTTTATTTGTCCGCGACGAGCCATTATAATG
>JAKOPX010000306.1 GCA_029778665.1 Bacillota bacterium
CAGGGACCTTTTTAACGATGCGGCAGAATTCACTTTATGTTACGGCCTGCATTTTTGCTCGCCCTGTTGTTCAGACAGGTACTTTATCCTCCCGCTTAGCACCCCGCATTACTGCGACGCACCGGGATTAGCTACCCGGCTCCCTGGCGATTACCGGGGTCGGACTTTCACCGACTAGTGCGGTCCAGCTTCGCTGGACGCACCGGTAAATAAAAAGGTGTTTAAAAAACACCTTTTTATTTATACTATCTCCACTACAGCCTTTACATTTTCCCTGGTAGCTGCAGCTTTTATGACCGTACGAATAGCCTTGGCTATCCGTCCCTGTTTTCCTATCACCTTTCCCATGTCCTCCCTGGCGACACTGAGTTCGAGAATTATGGTGCTGTCATTTTCCGTTTCACTGACACGCACCTCTTCGGGATGATCGACCAAAGATCTGGCGATAGTTTCGAGGAGTTCCTTCATTTCATTTCCCTCCTGCTTCTCGAATGCCTCCCGCAACACAGCCTTTGTTCCGGATCTGTCACTGGATGACTCCTGCCTTCTTCAGCAGAGCTCTGACAGTGTCGGTTGGCTGAGCTCCGTTTTTGATCCATTTGGCTGCCTTCTCAGTGTCTATGTCGACCGTGGAAGGTTCGGTCTGAGGATTGTATGTGCCGATTTCCTCGATGAACTTGCCGTCACGCGGGTATCTGGAATCTGCAACTACTATCCTGTAGTGCGGATTCTTTTTCGCACCGATCCTCTTCAATCTGATCCTTACTGCCATTTCCGTCACCTCCTCTCAGGTTGTCTGTATCATATCTAAAAAGGTAACCTGAACTTTCCAAATCCCCTGGCACCTTTTTTGCCCATATTGCTCACCATCTTCATCATTTTCTTCATTTCCTCGAACTGCTTGAGCAGGGCGTTCACCTCCTGGACGGTAGTTCCGCTGCCAGCGGCGATCCTCTTTCTCCTGCTGCCGTTTATTATAGAGGGGTCCCTTCTTTCCTGCGGAGTCATGGACTTTATTATCGCTTCCACGTGTACGAGCTTTTTCTCGTCCAATTCCACATTGCTGAGCATTTTAGTGTTAACCCCCGGCAGCATGCCCAGCACCTGGCTGATCGGACCCATCCTCTTCAATTGCTGCATCTGGTCGAGGAAATCGTCCAGCGTAAACTGCTGGGTCCGGAGTTTCTTCTCCATTTCCAGGGCTTTCTTCTCATCAAATGCTTCCTGTGCTTTTTCGATCAGGGTGAGAACGTCACCCATTCCAAGTATCCTTGAAGCCATCCTGTCAGGGTAGAAAGTCTCAATATCATTCAACTTTTCACCCGTGGCGGCGAACTTGACAGGTTTTCCGGTGACTGCCCTGACCGAAAGGGCAGCTCCGCCTCTGGTATCGCCGTCCAGCTTTGTCAGCACGATGCCGTCAATCCCAAGTTTCTCGTTGAAACTCTCGGCAACATTCACCGCGTCCTGTCCCGTCATCGAGTCGACAACCAGCAGTATTTCGTGGGGATGGACGGCGTTTTTGATGTTCTTGAGTTCATCCATCAGTTCTTCGTCTATATGAAGACGACCGGCCGTATCGATGATCACGAGATCGTACATCATGCTGACAGCGTGCTCTAATGCTTTCTTTGCGATATCCACCGGATCTTTGCTTCCTTCTATGGCAAATACGGGCACTCCCAGCTGGCTGCCGACCACCTGAAGCTGCTTTACGGCAGCAGGACGGTATACGTCACATGCGACGAGCAATGGGTTTTTACCCTGCTTCCTGAGTAGGTTTGCCAGCTTGCCGGAAGTAGTGGTTTTTCCGGAACCCTGGAGCCCGACCATCATGTATATCGTCGGCGGCTTGCTCGCAAAAGCGGGTTTTGAAGGCACCTTGCCAAGCAGTTCTATCAGTTCCTCGTGGACTATCTTTATGACCTGCTGCCCCGGCGTCAGGCTCTCCAGCACTTCCTGCCCCGCTGCGCGTTCCGAGACATTGCTGATGAAACTTTTCACCACTTTATAGTTAACGTCGGCTTCGAGCAGCGCCAGCTTTATTTCACGCATCATTTCCTTGACATCTTTTTCCGTGACCCTGCCCTTGCCGCGGAATCTTCCAATGGTATCCTGCAGTTTGGCGGACAGTCCTTCGAATATCGCCATGCATCAATCCTCCATCATACTTCTGATCAAAAGCTTTGCCCTGGAAAGTTTTTCCCTGTCCCGGCTGTCCGTGACGGATGATTCTATCTGTTCCAGGATCTTCAGCACCTCGGATGCTTTTTCCCTCTGGTCGCTGAACCTTGCAACCAGTCCAAGCTTCCTTTCCAGTTCAAACAGTGCGGCTTTGCCGCGCTTTATATTATCATGCACTCCCTGTCTGCTTATATCGAGTTCTTCTGCTATTTCAGCCAGCGTATAGTCGCTGTTGTAATACAGATCAAGGACGTCGTATTGCCGCTTTGTCAGCATCTGCCCGTAAAAGTCGAGCAAAAGGCTTACCTTGAATAACTCTTTCATGACCGCAAAAAGGTGTAAAGTATTTTTACTTTACACCTAATTGTAGTCAAAACTATCTGCCATGTCAAGGGCAAATATTATCATGTTTGCTGCAAAACCACATATTACACAGCTCTTTAATATATCTCTATAATGCTTTACGCCAGAGCGTTATCCCGCTGTAACCGCTTTCATAACCTGAATCAAGCAAAACGCCATATACCGGAGAGTCTTCGATCCTGATTTCTTTATAGCCGGCCGGGTCTGCCCAATACTCAGTAAAAATATTCCTTTTACCGGTCCAGAGCATTCTGTTCCTGTATGAATCAACAAAACAGGCTGCCGCTTTTTTCAGTACTTCTGCATCGTCTGTCAGAGGTTGCATCGTATGCCCGTATTCCCGGACATACAGTACCGGCTTTCCGTTGCGGAAAACAACCGCATTGCCCTGGCGGGCAGGCACCCTGGATTCGACAGTTCCTGCAAGGATATCCCTGTACGGGTTTGCAGGGTCACAACTGCAAAGTGTGACATATTCACACTTGTCAGCGGATCCATCCGTCATTCTTAAAAGCTCTATATCCCTGTCCCTCATAAACTGGATGGCAGACAGGCCGGATATATAAAATCCCCTTTTGATCCCGCTGACAAGCTCATTGTTTTTCAGCCACGCATAGACATCGGTCCAGCTGAAACCGCATTTTTCCTTGTTTACGATCTCTTTTGACACGACGCCCCAGCGATCCAGCAAAGTATTTATATATCCGGAGATGTTTCCTCCCGGGCGATCGTCTCCTCTGCTGCCGGCCCTTGACCATCTTCCCATGCCTGGATATGTATTGTACTTTGTCCAGGGCGAGTTCCTCCTTTCATTGTCAATGTAATACCTGACTACTGAGAAGGAATCATTTGTTATGATTCCGCGCCAGACAAGACGCTCCATTTTCGCCAGCAGATCCGAAGCCGGCATTTTCAGCTTTCTGGACAGATCCCTGATAAAGACAGCTCCTTCCCTGTCCAGCACTTCAATTATCGCTTCTTCGGTCTCGTCCATCGTAAAAACGGAAAGTTTTTCATCCGGCCCGGTGCCGGCATCGTGGCCGCTCAGATATCCGGGACCAGCCGCAACATTGCCGTATTCCTGCCAGGTATCTTCTTCGCCTGCAATAAAGAATGCTGTTTCCTTCGTGTTCCTGTTCAGCCTGCCTTTCCATCTGACCTGTCCCGTGGCGCACAAGTAGTCCAGCAGCATTTGATGGGCTCACCAGAACTTTGTCCTTTTCGATTTTTTCTATCCTCCAGACTGAACTGCCGAGGAAAAACCTGTCGC
>JAKOPX010000307.1 GCA_029778665.1 Bacillota bacterium
GCAGCGATCTGTTCGCCTGTTTTGCCGAGCTGATGCCTGTTCATCTCTTCTCCCCAATTGATTTTCTCGCCTCATAAGCAGGCGGTTTCGGGTATTTCCCGTCAATGTCGCCGACAAACACCAGTATTTTCGCCACTACTTCATACAGTTCAGGCGGTATCTCGTCGCCTATGCTGAGCATGTTCAATGCATGCGCCAGTTCAGCATCCTCATGGACAGGCACGCCGCTTTCTTTAGCCTTTTCAACTATTTTTTCGGCTGCTGCCCCTTTCCCGAGGGCTATGATCTCCGGGGCATCTTTTTCAGGGGTATATCTCAATGCAGCAGCCTCTTTGATTTTCCTTTTCCTTTCTTCTTTCATTGCCCTTGCCTTCCGTTGTGTTCGGTAATTTGCCGGTCATATACGGTAGTCTATCTTCGTATGGCTGCGATTTGCCTTTGCCAGAAGCAGCTTTTCCTGTTCAGCCAGGTCAGCAGGCGCACCGGCGACCGAGTAGGTCACGTTCACAAGCCTGTAGCCGCACTCGCTGATACCTGAATACAGGCTGTTGATATTGCTTCTGATGAAATCGCTGACGCCGCTGCTTTCGGTCCTGAGATCCATGCTTATTCCATTGCCCTTAACATCAAGCAGGGCTTCGACCCTTCCCATGTTCTGAGTGTCGAGGGACAGGAATATGGCCGTATCGCGGGGATCGATCCTTTTTCTGTTCTGCCTGCGTTTCATCACGTAAAGCTCGGCCGTTTCCTTGTTCCCGCCCAGGTTTACGGGAATCTGCCAATACAGTATGTGGAATGAATTCAGAAGGTCCATTATTTTTACGGTCTCCCCAATCAGCGCCAGGGAACGCGATACATTTGCGGCAGCATCTGAAACCGCCGCCTGGGATGAATGCAGAAAATTCTCCGCTTCGGCAAACAGATTTGTTATCCTTTCCTTCATCCTGTCCGTGTCAATGTCATTTGCCGAAAGCTTTCTGTCTATCTTCACGAACAGATCATTAATGAGCCCTTTGAGCCTTTCCGCAGATGTGTCAGCATTGCCGGGAGATCCGGGTTTATTGCTGTCAGCGCGCATGACCTCTGCCCCTGCGGATTTAGCGGAAGCATTCCCGTCAGTTCCCACGGAAGCTGTATCAGATCCGCTTTCAGTTCCCGGCAGATATGGATTGATGACTTCTTCAGGAGCTTCCGGAACTTCTCCCGTAACCTGTACATGAACATTCCCTGAAACGGGTGCGGAAAAATCACCGGAGTCATGAGGAAGATCCATCGGATTCGCGGCAGTGGGATCATAGGATCTACCGGCAGCAGCCTGTTCGCCGGATGGCGCCGCGTCACCTGAAGCACCTGAACCAGGCAGGGCTGATGGGTCTTTGCCTTGCAAATCTGCTGCGCCGGTATGGCCGTTTCGGGGATTCCGGAAATTAACATGTGATAATTGTGTTTCAAGTGAAGGAGGCATATCCGGGGTTTCAGGGCCGGAATGGCCGGATGCCGCATTTTCACCGCCGGTACCTGAAGCAGGATCATATGTACGGCCAGGCATCTGAACGTCTGCATCGTCTGATGATCCGCGTTCCGGTGCCGTAAGGTCGATCGCCTCTGCGAGCGTCTCGAGCAGCTGCCCCAGTTTCAGTTCCCCGTCCAGGAATCTCGCAAGCATCTCGCGGTCAAACAGGGACAAATCAATTTGCTTCGATACGATGAACGCCGCTTTTTCCGGATCTAACGCTGCCGATTCTCTCAGAAGTTCCAGAGATTTCAAAAGATCTTCAGCAGTCGGCCTGGTTTTGAATTTCAGAAACTCAGAAGCCAGTTCAAGGTTTGTTTTGTCCGGTTTCATGCCGAGGGATCCAAGAAGCTTCAGGAGCCTGCTGCTTCCTGTCCTGCCGTCCGATGACTGGTCGCTTGCGATTTCAAGTATGATCCGGGTTTCGGTCCTTGCTTTAACGCTCAGTGTTATCATGTCTCCGGCTTTGAACTCAGGTTCGCTGACAGTCGCAGCTTTCAGGACCGTACCGTCGGAAAGCCTCAGGGCTACTTCGCCCGGTGATGTTTCGAGCACTTTTGCCCGAATTACGTCTCCTTTTTCGAGACGGCTCACCAGGTCGCCTGTCATGCCGCTGATCCCTGCAGGAATGACTCCATGGCTTTCTATTCGCATAACGGACTCCTCAGTATAAACCTGGGCGTATTTCACACCGTGAAGTTTTTCGTGAAGCTCACTCTATGTATCGGACAAATGCCGTATTTCTTTATAGCATCGATATGCTCCCTGGTCCCGTAGCCCTTATGTTTGCTGAAGCCATAGAGGGGGTACTTTTTGTCAGCTTCGATGATCAGGCGGTCCCTTGTCACTTTGGCGACGATGGATGCCGCCGCGATGGAAATGCTGAGCGTGTCTCCCTTTACTATCGCCTTCTGTGGTATGTCGATACCGTCGAGTTCCATGGCGTCGATAAGTAACAGCCCTGGCCCCGGGCTGACGCGTTCCACCGCCATCTTCATCGCCATTTTGGTGGCATTGAGTATGTTAACTTCATCTATCGTCTTTTCGTCGACTATTCCGATACCAACCGATATGGCTTTTTCCATGATGATGTCATAGAGCTTTTCCCTTTTGGCCGGGCTAAGCTTTTTCGAATCGTTGATACCTTCTATGAAGCAGTATTTCGGCAGTATGACGCATGCTGACACCACAGGGCCGGCCAGCGGCCCTCTGCCTGCTTCGTCCAGCCCTGCAACCGTATCGTACCCACGCTCGAAAGCTTCTTTTTCATACGCGTACATTTCATTGAGCCGCTGCAGCTCTTTTTTGCTGCATGCCTGCTGTATCCCGTCCTCAGGCATCATTCTGCCGCTCTGCAGTATCCTGTCGTTCGCTGACTGCGCCGTCTTTATCTCCTGTCTCATTTTTATCCTCCGTCTCATCCCACACAGGTTTCTCAAGTGTAATTGCGCCTATTTTACCTCCGCGGAATTCATCCAGTATAATATCGGCTATCCTTTTCATATCGATCACACCGCCGGGCAGGAAGCATCCCCTTTTTCTCGCCGCTGCTTCCAGCAGTTCAGGGCCGCTCATCCCTTCCGCATCCTGCAGCCTGTACCGGCCGAAAAACAGTTCCGGATATTCGGCCGATAGTCTCTCTGCAAGTGCCGCCGCCAATTCCACCACATCCAGTATCTCGTCCCTGATAGCACCGGTAAAGGCCAGGTTCAATGCAGTTTCCCTGTCTTCGAATTTGGGCCACAGTATACCGGGAGTATCCAGCAGGTCTACTTCAGGATGCAGCCTGATCCACTGCTTCCCCCTTGTGACACCGGGCCTGTCTCCCGTAGCTGCGACTGCCCTGCCTGCGATCTTGTTGATAAATGTGGATTTGCCGACATTCGGGATGCCGACCACCATCGTTTTGATGGTCCTGAAACGGCGGCCTTTCTGCCTGTCCCTTTCAAATCTTTCCCTCATCAGGTATTTAAGCTGGTTTATCAGTGTGTTGAGCCCGGTGCCTCTTACCGAGTCGGCGAAAATCACCGGGATCCCACGCCTTTTGTACCAGTCCGCCCATTGCTTCGATATCCCGCTGTCAGCCAGATCCGATTTGTTCAGTACTATGAGCCTTGGCTTGTTTCCAACTATCCTGTCGATTTCAGGGTTTTTGCTGCTCGCGGGTATCCTGGCGTCAAGCAGTTCTATGACCACGTCCACAAGCTTCAGGTTTTCCGCCAGAAGGCGTCTGGTCTTCGCCATATGACCGGGAAACCATTGTATGTTCATATCAAACGTTCCTCTTTCGTTCAGATCCTGAAATTATGACAAAAATACAAAAGGGACCTTTGGTCCCCTTTATACATTTCATTCTCTTGCTTCAAGTCTTTCCTTGACCTTTGCAGCTTTACCGACTCTTTCACGCAGGTAGTAAAGCTTGGCCCTTCTGATTTTACCTTTCCTGACGATCTCGATCTTGTCGATCTTCGGCGAATGGAACGGTATGACCCTTTCCACACCGACTCCATAGGACACTCTTCTTACAGTGAAGGTTTCCTTGAGACCGGAGCCTCTCTTTGCGATCACAGTTCCTTCGAATACCTGGATCCTCTCCCTGTTGCCTTCCTTGACCTTCAGATGCACTCTGACATGGTCACCGATGCTGACAGCAGGCAGATCGGTCCTCAACTGTTCCTGCTCCAGTGTTCTGATTATATCCATCAATGCCCCTCCTCTCTTGCCAGGACGTTCATGAATGCCTAAGCATCAGCGGACCGCCCGTAATACACACGCGTGATATTATAGCACATAAAAGCAGTATTTGTAAATACATTTTAAGTATCTTCAGCCAGCAGTTTTTTATCCTCCTCGGACAGTTCGAGTTTTTCGAAAAGATCCGGCCTCTTGTCCCTTGTCCTGATTAGTGACTGCTTTCTTCTCCACTTTTCAATGTTGGCATGATGTCCTGACAACAGTATGTCAGGAACTTTCATCCCCATGAAATCATATGGCCTTGTGTATTGTGGATACTCCAACAGGCCGTTTTTATGGGATTCATCGGCATATGAATCCTCGTTGGACAGCACGCCGGGTATTGCCCTGCTGACTGCATCTATCAGCACCATTGCCGGGAGTTCTCCCCCCGTGAGCACATAGTCTCCGATAGATATCTCCTCGTCGACCAGTTTCTCCAGTACCCTTTCGTCAACTCCCTCGTAATGTCCGCATAACAGTATTATGTGCCTGCGTTCGGCAAGCTGCTCAACCAGTTTCTGATCGAGCAGTTTCCCCTGCGGGCTCATGTATATGAAATGGGGCTTATAGTCGAGATCCCTGACCACAGCTTCATAAGCGTCATATATGGGCTGGGCCATCATTACGAGCCCGCTGCCGCCGCCATATGGATAATCGTCCGTTTTCTTGTGCTTGTCCTTCGTATAGTCCCGGATGTTCCATGTATTGACGGTGATCAGGCCCTTTTCCCGGGCACGGCCTATAATGCTGCTCCCGAGAACAACATCGAATATATCAGGAAAAATGGTCAGTATGTCAAACCTCATCATCTAACAGTCCTTTCGGAATAATGACATCTATCCTCTTCTGCTCTGGCTGCACATTCCTTACGACACTCCTGAGCGCGGGGATGAGCACCTCCCTGCCGGAATCGTTCCTGACCACGTATACGTCATTGCTTCCGGTCTGCAGCACATCCCGCACCTGCCCGAGAAGCCTGCCATTCTCATCGTATACGCTGCACCCGATGATGTCGCAGATGAAATATGTACCTTCGGGCAGCCTGACGGCATTTTCCCTGTCAACCAGTGCATAACAGCCCTTCAGCGCAGCAGCGGTTTCCGGATCGTCGATGCCGGCAAACTTGATGATCACCATTCCCTTGAAATATTTTACGGACTGGATGTCATACCTGGTCATCGTACCCTTGTAATCAACAAAGACCCATTCCAGGTCGTCAAAACGGGATGGATCATCGGTAAGCGGCATCATCTTCACTTCGCCCCTTACTCCATGGGTATTGACTATTTTGCCCACCTGCAGATACTTGTACATGGATGCCTCCGTTATGCCTTATAGTTATGCAGGTAATATGGAATAGAGTAGGTCAGTGGGGCTGATACCCCACTTTCCCCTCATCAAACCGTACGTGAGGTTTTCCCTCATACGGCTTTACGACATTCTTCACCATCAGCATGCGCTATGCAGCAAGTAGAATCAGTTTCTCAGCTTTAAGAAGTTCGCGCACCTTGCTAAGATCGGCCAGGTGCCTTCTCTTCTTCCTCTTTTTGTTGTAC
>JAKOPX010000308.1 GCA_029778665.1 Bacillota bacterium
ATTGAGCAGCAGATAAGAAACGACGTAACCAATAACAGAACCCCAGCAGATACAATCAATACGCTTTTTGAAACGCTTGATCGTGACACAGTGAAGTGGTTTTTCGCAGAAACCGTAAAGGCTGCGGAATATGACGGTAGATTCAGCAAGCAGACAAAGGAATGGGCGAAACAATTATATATACCGGGTCTGCATGCTGAAGATGGCAAGCAATACGGGCAGATCAGCGACAGTGTAGTACATAGGGCACACATCAACCAGTTGGTTGAGGAAATTATCAGGCGTTGACTCGTCCCGGCGAGTATAAACAGGCTTTAGGCCGGGAGCGGTGCGGGATAGTACAGGAGGACTACTCCTGCACGTAGCAACAAACTAATAGGCCGCGGGCGGGACAAGCCGCCGGGCAAGGGAGGAATCGAACGATGTCAAAAATAATAGGCTATGAAGATGCCACGAATGGCACGGTGTATGTGACTGCGAAGAGAAAATATCACGTATATGAGGAAGAAGGGAAAGTGCATGTAGATGGCCTTCTGCGTGAAGGCGAAACGGCACAGAGCCTGGGTTTTGTGCCGGAATTCGAGGACAGGTATTATTTTGGCGAATACGGATCATACGAGGAAGCAACAAAGGCAATCGAGGAAGATTAAATTTCCAAAGGCTTCATCCGGGTTGAGCCTATCAGCCCGGTGCCAAATCAGGGTGGCGACCTACCGCCGGAAAGGGGTGTTATTATGGCTAGAGATGTAAAACAGTACCGCGTGAACGTATACGAAAACCAGCATGGCCTTATCCTCAATGGTGACGTTATCGCCAGGGTGCGCTACAACCAGGACCTGGACTACTGGGACGGCCGCAACTGGCAGAATGGAGGAGTGGGCAGACACAAGGGTATTACCAAGCTAAAAGATGGCAGGTACGTCATCATTATCGGCACCGACTGGCAGGGAGAGAGAGATTGTGCGTACGTTGTGGACGCAGAAGAAGCCCTGCAGGAAATCCTCAAGGCGCAGCGGCTTGAACTGCTCGACACAAAGAAGTTTGCCGGACTAAAGAAGTTATACGAAGAAAAGTACCTGCTTGAGGACGATGAAGATGAGGAAAGCCTGGACTAATCCGGGCCCCTCACATCAATACTTCCC
>JAKOPX010000309.1 GCA_029778665.1 Bacillota bacterium
GCTGCTTAAGAAATGATGAAATCCCTGGAGGTTATCGATGGCCAGATCTATCAAGGTGATATTTATGCCTTCTCCAATGTTCATCGTAAACCTGCCATGCAGAAGCTTTTCGTCGGGTATTTCAAGTCATCCTTTCTTCGTATAAAATTTAGGGATATCATGATTTAGATTTTCATGATATCCCCTTTATTTTACGCCCTTACACCACAGCGGGTTCCTCTATCAATTCGCCCCTTTCGAAACGGTCATAATTCAATACATCGATCGGGATGGAGCTCGTTCCCGTGACGATAAGCTCGGCAAGGAGCTTGCCTGAAATGGGACCGAACATGAACCCATGCCCCGAAAAGCCCGCGGAGATGTAAAAGCCCTTCACTTCTTTGGATTCCCCAATGACGGGCTGCTTGTCAGGCGACATGTTGTACATGCCGGACCACTGTCTTACGACCCTTACTCCTCCAAGTTTTGGCAGCAGTTTGATTATCACCCTCGACATATGTTCCAGGAAGTTCCACGTGTTGCCGAGGGAGTAATCCTCAGGATGCCCCTCGGGACTACATCCTGCGATTATCGAGCCTATTGGCCTCTGCTGTATGTAATAGTTTCCCGAAAAGCTCATGAGCATACAGGGGCAAACCCCGAATTCGACAGGCTCCGTGACCAGTATCTCGTGTCTTTCGGAATTGAAGGGAAGCTTAATGCCTGCCATGGCAGCGATATGCTGCGAGTAAGGGCCGGCTGCATCCACAACTATCGGGGCATCTATCTCTCCCCTTGTCGTAACGACGCCTTTAACCTCACCGCCTTTTACCTTTATGCCCGTACATTCGGTGAACTTATAAAACCTCACACCTCTCTCGCTTGCAGCCTTGTGGTAGGCTATGGTCGTAAGGAAGGGATCGGCATGGCCGTCTCTGTGGTGATAGGTAAATCCGACGGCATCTTCGGCCGACAGGGTCGGGCATATCTCGTATGCCTCTTCTTTGCTCACAACCCTTGAGGTGATGCCCAAGCTGTTTTGAAGTGCCACATTTTTCTTTATCTGCTCAAACTCGCTTTCTTTATAGGCAACCATGAGGTAGCCACCCTGATGAAGGCCTATGTCCATTCCGAGCTCTTCATGGAGGTTTTCTAATATCTCGAGGGAGGCCAATCCCAACTGACAGTTCATCTTCGTTCCCCACTGAGCCCTAATGCCGGCGGCACACCTTCCCGTAGATCCTGCAGTAGGGA
>JAKOPX010000045.1 GCA_029778665.1 Bacillota bacterium
TCAAGAACAGGATCATCAGGACTGCAATCAGCAAAGGCCTTGACGGTATAGGCGAGGCAGTTGAGGAGATCATATCCGGGGCCCTGGATCCATACGCCAGGAGGATCACATTCGATCCGGATGCCGAGACAGCGACTGCAGAGGATCTTCTGTACCAGGGCGCGATCGGTTTCGGTGTGTCGGCTCTTCTTGGCCTTCCTGGAACGATTGTCGACGCATCCGGCCGCACACAGAAAACCATAAAAGGTATCGATTCCGTCGACAAGGACGGCAACATCGTCCTGATCCTTGGAGACGATTCGCATATCGTCGTGAACCCGTCCAAGATGAATTACGAGGCCCTGGAAACCTTCAAAAGCTATCTGCCCGACGTGAAGAAAAAGCAGCTGTCAAAACCAATGCAGGAAGTAAAGAAGGTTATCGACAGGGCTATGGCAGAAAAAATAGTGGAAAACGAGAGGACAGTCAAAAAGATGACGGTAAAGGAGGACATAAGCCAAAAGGTTTCCGCTGTCGCCGGATCATCAGTTGATGCGTCCAAAATCGCGAAGGCAGCAGGCGTCAGTACTGCGACTGCCGAAACTGCAGTTGCCGATACTGCAGAGACCAGGCCGGCGGCCGATGCTGCACCTGTAGTTGAAGACCATGCGACACAAAGGGCTGCATCATCCGCAAAAACAGCAGCATCGTCCATGGAAACGGGCCAATCGTTCACGTACAAGGTTGGAGATTCGGTCAGGATCCTGACCGGTGACACGATCCAGGAGGTCCAGCTGACATCAGTCACGAAGTCGGCGGTCGAGGGCGTCACCGAGGACGGCAAGCGCCTGAGGTTCACAAGGCAGACGTTTGAGGATAGGTTCCGGGCTGCAACCGAAATGGAGAAGCAGCCTGAGATTTCCCTTGCCGACAGGCAGGCCATAGAAAACATTGAAAAGGAAATGTTCGGCGAAGTCCTCCCGATGAAAATAAACTTGCAGTTATTTGCTGAAAAGATGAAACAGGCACGGCAGAAACTCATGACGGAATTCCGAAAAGAGAAGGAAGCAATCCGGTACCTCGCAAAAGAGAAGCAGGCTGCAGCGTTGGACAAGCTGAGCCGGAAGTATGAGGAGAAGATCGCAAAGCTGGAGAAACTCCTGGACGCTGAGAAATATAAGAACTTCTGGAAGAGCGAACTGGACAAGAGGGATTTCCGAGAGAAGATCGCAAAGCTCCGCCAGCAGAAAAATAACCAGATCGCGGAACTGAAAAAGCAGTTCTCGGAAAAGCTCAAGAAGGTCAAAAAGGAGTACACGCTCAAAAAAGACCAGGAAGTTGCCAGGCTGAAGCTCAAGATGCAGGAGAAGTCATCTGCGGAGAAAGCCAAGGCCAGGGAACGTGCTGAGATCAACAAGAAGCTGCAGCAACTGCGCAAGATAGATGTCAAGCATATGCGGCCGGAGTACAAGAGACAGGTTGAAGCCCTTCTGGCCGGCCTCGATATCACGGCTAAGGTCCATACACAGAAAAAACTTGAATCCCTGGCCAAAATGAAAAAATACATCGAGGCGAATCCGGATCACAACATCCCGGACCATGTGCTGAAACAGTTGGACATCCTCAGCAAAAAGACAGTGTCGCAACTGACGAAAGATGAGTTCGACGCTATTTACAACTCCGTCATGCACCTGGTGCACCTGGAGAAGATGAAAAACCGCCTCATCATGAAGGGCCGGTACCGCGAAGCAGCTGACGTCGCAGCCGAGGCCGCGGCCAACGTGCTGAGGAACAGGAAGATAAAAACGGATCCTACGGCCATAGATACCAGCAAGCCGGAGACGACCAGGAAATTCGTGAAGGAGTTTTTCCTGAACCATCTGAATCCGGAAACGCTAGCGATCATGTCCGACCAGAAGAGCGACGGGATCATCAAGAAGATCCTGTTCGACGACATGTACGAGGGACACAACAAAGAACTGATGTATAAGCATGATGCTTATGCCATCTTTAAAGATTTTCTTGACGGTCTGGGCGGAGAGATCCGCAGCTGGAGCAGGAGCTTCAACAAGAAGCTGGCGGCCGAGGATCTTGTGGAGATCCCAATCAGCAGGCAAAGGGGACAGGATATAACCAAGATCCGGATTACGAAGGCTGAAAGGATCTATCTCTATCTCGCTTTCAAGGATAAAGACGCCCTGCGGAGCATACTCAAGGGCGGCGTGTCTTTTGGCAATAACCTCAGCCAGGTTGTCAGGCTCACTCCGGAGGATATCAAAACGATCAAGGAGAGCATGACAAAGGAGGAGCTGCAGTTCGCGGATCTGGCCGAAAAATACTTCCTGGATTATGCCCGCCCGCTCATGAACGAGGTGTTCCTGGAACTTAACGGGTACGAGCTGATCCCGGAGCGGAAAGGATATGTGCCGATAAAGAGACACCAGGACTTCCTGGACAGGGACTACCTTAAGATGAAAAACAAAACTTTCACCCTCTCCCTTGAGGGCATGGGTTTCCTCAAGGAGCGTGTTAAGGCATCGACCCCGATCGTGGCCGATGATATATTCAGGACGCTGGTGGAGCATATCGAGAAGATTGGCGCGTACTACGGCCTAGCCAAGCCGCTGCGTAACGCGAAGATGCTACTGGAGAACCCGAAGCTCAAGAACGCATACCGCCAGACCGGGATGTACGAAGTGTACCAGCAGTTGAAGAAATATATCGAGGACGTCGAGACCGGATCCGCTGACCTGGAATTTCTGGACAGACTGAGCCACAAGATCCGGAGCAAGTTTGCCACGTCCGTCCTGGGCGCAAACCCGTTCACGATCCTGAAGCAGTTCTCGGCATATATCCTCGAGACCAACGAGATCCCGGCCAAGTACCTAATGAAAGCACAGTTCACAAAGTCGGCCATCGATGAGATAGTGAAGTATTCGCCGATCCTGGCCGAGCGTGTTGAGGGCAATATCAGCCTGGAGCTCGGGGAGATCGGAAAGATTGCCCAGATGAGGAAGCTGTTCGGTAACTATAAGGATATCCCGCAGCTGCTCACTAAGGGAATGGTGAAAGCTGACCGCCAAATCATCGCCAAGACCTGGAACGCGGTCAAGATGATGCTGCAGGAGCAGAATCCTGACCTGACCGGCGAGGAACTGCTGACCAAGACAGCCAGGAAGACTGAGGAGATCATTCGGCATACGAACTCGGCGGCCACCATGTACGACAGGTCGGCAATTGGCAGGAGCAAGAGCGAATTCACCAAGGCCTTGACAATGTTCACCAGTCAAACGAATATCATGTTCAATTCGGTGGTCCGGGCTATTATGGAGTATAACCAGAGTCAGAAAACAGCAAAGGATTTCGCAAAGGCCAGCAAAAAGCTCGTGACCACCCTTGTCCTTGCTAACCTGGTCGAGCAGGCCATTGACCAGCTGCGCCTGAAAATAACCGGCAAAGGCGACGATGAAGAGGAAGGCAAATGGGATATCGTGATGGACATCGTCGAGGGGATCCTCAACCAGGTGTACTTTGTTGGTAAGATCTTCTCTGCATACCGCAGCAATGTCAAGTACGGAAAATACTTCGGGTATGATCTGACGACACCTGAATTCCAGGTAACGAAGCAGCTGATCGATTATGTCACGGACATTACGACCGTGATCCAGCAGGTGGCCTCAAAGGAGAGGTACAAGTCCGGACCGAACAAGGGCAAGCTGAAGTGGAAGAAAACTCTGCAGGGTCTGGTCGACGAAACCTTCTCGATCCTGGCCAAATTCACCGGTATACCGTACGATACGCCAAAGAAGATCGTTGAGGGTATCGTCGAGAAGGTAAAGGATTAGGCTTTTGAGCGGTATTTATACCTAATGATAAAATTAAAATGTAGTACAGCAGGAGGCCGATATTTGGTGAGCGAGATCATTGTAGCAGTATTGAGTTTGGTAGGTACGTTATGCGGCAGCTATTTTGCAAACAGAAAATCGACGGCACTTATAAGCTATCGTATTGAGCAGCTGGAGAAAAAGGTGGAAAAGCATAACAACATCATAGAGCGGACCTGCCTGCTGGAGGAAAAAATGAAAGTTGCTAATCATAGGATTGACGATCTTGAAAATGCGGTGGCGGGCAGATGAAAGGGAAGTATTCGAAGTGTATTGTTGTGCTTGTTATCGCTCTAAATATCATATTCGCGGCGGCGGTCTTATACGCTTTTATCCGGACTTCCAGTGAGCCATCGACGCTGGTTGCTTCTTGGTTTGCGTTCTCGACGACTGAGTTGTGGGCACTGGCCAGTATAAAGAAGTCCAAAATCAAGAATTCAGAAAGCAGCGAGGTGAGAGATACAGATGAAAATTATTGAAAAGATACTCACTCAAAACGACTGCTATAAAGCTGGCAAAAAGCACACACCGAAGGGCATCATGGTACATTCTACCGGGGCAAATAATCCGTGGCTGAAACGATATGTCGGACCTGACGACGGGCTCCTCGGGCCGAACCCGAACAATAACCACTGGAACACACCGACACCGGGCGGCAGAAAAGTTTGTGTGCATGCTTTCATCGGCAAGCTGAAAGATGGCAGTATAGCAACATATCAGACGCTTCCCTGGGA
>JAKOPX010000310.1 GCA_029778665.1 Bacillota bacterium
GCCATTTTTCGGCTTCCACATTGGCAGCGGATAACCTTCCGGTTTTCGTGCAGACGGTGCTCACTCTTTCGGCTTATACGCAGACGGCTTGCCATTTTCCGGCTTCCATGCAGACGGCGCACAGTTTCCCGGATCCCGCACAGACAGAGCGCTGTTTCCCGGCTTCCGTGCATATGGCACACAGTTCACCTGCCCTTCCACTATTTATCATTTCACCCATCTTGTTCTTGTCGTTTTATGTTATAATATAATAAAGCAATGAAGTGAATATGATCAGGGGTGGTATCGTGGAATTAGTAAAACGAGCCAACGGGCGATCCATTTTATTAGTACACCTCATACATCTCCTCTTCATAATCAACTGCATCTTCGCATTCGCAAATGGCAAAATCCAGGTTGTCCCTCTAGTCGTAAGCATCATAGCCGGAGTCCTTGACTGCGCGGCCCTGCTGTTCATATACCGGGCAGATCCTCGCTCGAAGCTGATAAGGTACATCGGTTTGACTGTGCTGTATCTCACCCACCTGTTCCTTGTGATCACAACGCAGGTGCCCGTCAATGATTTCATCGTCTTTATTGCACTGGTAACGATATCCCTGCTGTATTTCGACAAATGGCTGACAGGCTCCGTGCTTCTAGTAACGACGCTTACACACCTTCTCCACGAGTTACTGTCCCTGCGCGGCGGCATACAGCTGCCCGAGCTTATCCTGAACGTGCT
The DNA here is from genome assembly GCA_029778665.1 of Bacillota bacterium. GTDB lineage: Bacteria > Bacillota > Clostridia > Acetivibrionales > DTU013 > DTU013. The sequence continues at coordinate 722 of JAKOPX010000310.1, forward strand.
GTTGTTCGCCGGCTTTGCATGTGCGGCTCTTGTCTCACTGCACCTGTATGGCAGGATGGCAGAAGCCATGAAAACCAATTCGGGCAAAACAGCCGACAACATGGAGCATGCCAGGAACCTCGCCGACAATATCTACAAGAGGGTGACCAGGCTCGAGGAAGAAACTGAGGCGCTCAGGAAAGGAAGCCATGCGTTCAGGAAATCAATGGAAGAAGTCACCGCTGCCATAGAAGATATCGCGGAAGGCACGATGAGCATAGTGGCTGATTCCGAAAAAATAGCCCAATATATAGCCGAACTTGAAAAAGCCCTTTCGGATAACCGGGACCAGGTAAAATACGTCACCGAAAACATGGAAAAGATAATCGGCAGCAAAAATCTCGGACTCGAGCTGATGAGTTCACTGAAGAAGCAGAATGAAGCGACGACGCAGGCAGTTGCCGAGATAAACAGGCTGATCAACCAGGCCAGCGCCGATACGAACAAGATAGTCACGGCAGGCGAGACGATAAGGTCGATAGCATCCCAGACAAGCCTTCTGACACTGAATGCAGCCATAGAAGCAAGCAGGGGCGGTGAAGCCGGCAGGGGATTCGCCGTGATTGCGGATGAAATAAGGAGCCTGTCGGGAGAGACCAACAACTACGTTGAAGAAATACAAAAAATCACCGAGGGACTGACCGCCAGCGTGGTCAATTCCATCGACGGGCTGCAGAAAGTGAACACCGCCCTGGAAGATGAGATCGAGGGCATAAAGAACATGGATGATGTCCTGGACGAGATACATGGATCCACGGTATCGACACAGGAATGCATAGACAGGCTGAATGAATCAGGAGACACGATCCTGGCCCAGGCAACGAACATCAAGGACCTGATGGACAACCTGTATGCCGTCAACGAAGAAACCGCGGCGAATACCAGCGAGTCATCCTCCAACATGCAGCAGCAGACCGATTATATAAATTCGATAGTCGAGCTCAGCGACAACCTGGGCGAAATGGCCTACAACCTGAGGGACAAATCCATGGAGATAAAAATGCTCGTCGACATCGAATCGGTGATAGAGCTACTGGAGGAAAAAGGTTACACCAACGAGGTTCTCGACGAGATAAGCAAAAAGCTGGATATCACCACGATATACGTGGCGGACGAAACAGGCTATGTGTATTTGTGCAGCGAGGAAGTCGGCAGGGGTATAAAACTCTTCGAGATCGATCCCAGCCTGAAGGCGTTGCTTGAAGGGGCAGATTATGTAGCGACTCCCATCAAGCAGAGAGTGGAGGACGGAAAACCTTACAAGTTCCTGTCTGTATACAGGAACAACAAGGTATACCAGCTGGGGATAGATCTGAGCAGGTGAGCCCGAAAATATCGGGCTCATTCATTTACCTCCGGCAGTCAGTATCCGCATGTCCACCTTTCGTCCGGCAGATCGCCTGCCCAATCATTACTGTTTTAACCTGTTGACATATCATTATGCCCACCGCAAGAACCAGCCCGGTCAAACGCCTGTCATAATAAAGGGATAGGGCCGGGCTGCCGGTTTCTTAATTTCCATTGACGCCGAGAGCATTGACCACATATTTCATCATCACTTCCCTCGGTATCGGATCATCAGGTATAACAAACTCATTCACTATCCCCATATCCTGTGCTGCAGCAATGTATTTATCCGACCAGTGCTTTTCCGGCTCCTTATATTCAGTACCCATTGCCGAGGTAACCATCCTGGTAAAGTCTACCCATACCTCGTTCCGGATCCTGCCTTCCGGGATTTCATCCTCCGATTTGAAATCATCATAGTCAGTCCATATGCCAAATCGCCGGCATATCCCGGTTTGCATGTCTGCAGCGCATTGGTGCCGGATCATCCTGATATCTTAATCATACAGTTCTTCGAAATCGAACAGTTTATATATCCTGTCTCCCCGGATATAGTAAAGAGTATCCAGCGTCCAGCCGGTGGTGTAAAGGTACCCATAGTCGCCATTATCGAACTTCACGGCTGCACGGCTGCACTTTCCCGCTTCGTTATGGTCTTTGACCCCGGTTGTGTCAACGAAATCGCTGAAGCTTTCTTCCATGGGCTCATAGGCCGTTTTCGCCAGGGTATTTTTCCGTACAGACCACACGTACATGCTTTCGCTGCTCATCGGATGCAAACGGACCGTACTGCCGTCTCTGCTTACGGACACAATGCAGTGGTTGTCGCCTTGCGTGAAGTTGCATCCGATCGGTCCCAGGTCAAGGCTGCGGACGATTTTCTGCTGTTCCAGGTCGTATACGAACATGCCGTAATAATCGTGGAAAATCACGATATCATCCGATGCGTAATCCAGCTGCGTCATATCGGTGCCCAACTGCTGCCCCGGCAAAAGTTCCGGTACCGAAAGCCTGACGGGAACCGCATCATCGTTTTTTTCACCCGCCCCGTTGGCCGCCAGTGCAAGACTCAATGCGGCCACAAACACTATCGAAACTGCAACGATCCATGCCGCGGTTTTTTTGAAATCCAGCATGTTCCTGATGCGCTCCTTAATACTCCCTTCGCCGAACGCAAGCGGACTTCCGCCGAAGATACGCCGTCCGGCCGAAAGGGACAGCAGCGATTCCGAATAACGGACCCTGACGTCCTCCCCCATTTCCCTGAGGACCCGTTCGTCGCAGGACATTTCCATGTCCTTCATGCACAAAATGAATGCCGCCCACACCAACGGATTGAACCAGTGCATCGTCAGCACGGCAAATGCAACGATCTTAACGATATGGTCGAGCCGCCTTATATGTATCTGCTCATGCAGTATCACGCAGTCATGTTCCTTCTCCGGCAGTGATGACGGGATATAGATTCTCGGCCGCAGAACTCCCAGGACAAAAGGCGTGGGGATGTGATCGGCCAGGAATATGTTGTCACGAAAGCGCACAGCACCTGTCAGAGCCCGGCGCAGTTTCAGAAGGGACGCCACACTGTATGCTAGCATCATGGCCATGCCTGCAAACCAGATCATCGTTGCGATAGTCACCGGCGCTTCCAGTGGATCTGCTGCCAGTTGTTCAGCGCCCTGCGGCAGGCTGGTGTCTATGGCTTCATTGATACCATGGAGAGGAAGATCTGCCTGCGGATATTCCGTATGAACGATATCGACGGGAATGAACAGTATCCTTCCGTTTTCCGGGGCCGGCACGCGCAGCAGCCCCATCACGGAAAACACCGACGAAAACGACACAGGGCAGACTAGCCGGAACAGGACGACTGCCCAGAGGGCATAGGAGAATATTTTCGGTGATTTCCTGAGCGGTATGCGGGCGAGGATCACGAAAACGACGGCTATCCCGCCGGCAAGGCTCATGTTGAGGATAGCTGGCAGCAACCTGTACCACCACATCACAACTCACCCCTCTTCTCATCGATGAGCCTGCGGAGCTCTTCTATCTCTTTGTCGGTCAGCTTTTTCCTGGATGTGAATGCGGCCAGGAACCTGGGCAGCGACCCGCCGAAGGTCTCTTCCACGAACTTCTCGCTCTGCAGGGCATAAAACTCCTGCCTGCTCATGCGCGCGGAAACGATACCCCCGGCATTCTGAAAGATGCCGCGCTGGCAAAGCCGCCGCAGCATCGTGTATGTTGTCGATTTCTTCCATGCGAATTCCTTTTCGCAAAGCTTTACCAGTTCACCGGATGATACGGGCTCATTTTCCCATATCAGTTCGGCAAACCTTGTCTCCATTGCTCCAAGTTTATATTCCACCAATATCATCACGTCCTTTGCTGTAACTGACCGTTTCATGCATGCCGCCAAAACGTGTGCAGGGCATTCATGCGAAAGGTCATAAAGATTTGCAATCGGATTTTGGTTTAATAACGTTAAACCACATTCTTAGTTTAACGTTATTAAACCAAATCGTCAAGTTTTTTCGAAAATCACTTGAACCGTTCACCCTTTTTCTCCGACTAAGTGATTGAAAGCAGCAAAGCGAGGTGGTGCCGATGGTTTTCCCGTGGCGGCTGTACGGAAAGCGCCCTGATCGAAAGGGCCAGGCAGGGCAGCAGGGAAGCATTCGAAATGCTGATGAAGAGACTGCTGGATGTCATCTACAGTTATATTGCCTCCCATGTCGATCCGGCCGAATATGCCGCGGATATCCTGCAGGAAACGATGCTGTCAGCCTGGAACGGGTTGAAAAATTTCGACAGCAGGTCATCTTTCAAAACCTGGGTGTTCAGCATAGCCAGGCGAAAAATCGCAGACCGCTACCGCATGTATCACAGGAATGCGGCAGCCCGCTTGTCTGAACTGGAAGATGTCCTGCCTCTGGAAGGCGAATATGAGCACATCGACACCGGCAATGACGTGAAAGCGGCCATGGCCGTGCTCGACAGAGTTGAAAAGGAAATAGTTTTCCTGACCGGCAGAATCGGGGAAAAAGATGGGAGAGGCAGTAGGCAGCTTCTACAGGCAGCTTGTCGAGTCGGGAATCCCTCAGGAAGAGGCCTTAAGGATGGCCAGGGATTACATGCTGTCGCTGAAGGACATAACAGGAGCAATCAGAAACGACACGGCAAACTATAAATGAATCATTTAAAATGCTAAGAGAGAAGTGAGAATGGCGTCGGTATTAAGCATACTCAAGCTGCTGGCAAAGCTCATCCTGCTTATCGTCCTCTCTCCGGCAATTGCAGCCTGGCTGCTGTTCCGCAGCCTGCATTACAGGATCGTATTCGTGCGCAGCATGGTGCAGGCGGGAATGCCCAGGAAACACACTCTGAAACTCGCTGGGGAGGTCAGGCTCAGCCACTTGCTCAGTCTCGGCACGAAAAAAATAAGGCATGGGAAAAAATAGGGGACAGTTCTCACGTTTTTAACACGCCGACCGGGTCTCCGGGTCCTGCCGGAGCCACCCGCAGGGCTTAAGAACTGCCGCTGTGTCACAGGCAGCCTCCGGCTGAAACGTGAGAACCGTCCCCTCATTTCATCCGGATATCGGCCTTACCGGCCTGGCCTCGATATATCCCCGGTAGCCCTGGGGTTCAAGCTGGAATCTCGGGGCGTCTTTGTCCGCCCATTCGAAGCCGCAGATCTGGGGATTGGATTTTTTCATGACATCCCACAGTTCAGCGATCGCTTCGCGGAATTTTTCCTCCTCATACGGCTCGCCCTGGAAGAACCTTCGGCAAATCTGCATGACATGGGTGGTTTTGCGCCCATTGGGAAAATGAGAAAGAAATACCGCCTGCCGACAGATGATTCCAGCGGCAAGCGGTTCTTGCTGGTGCGGATGACAGGACTTGAACC
>JAKOPX010000046.1 GCA_029778665.1 Bacillota bacterium
ATGCACATATCATAAACATAAGGGGTGATAGCTATAGACTGAAAAGCAGGATAAAAGGCGGTGTCAAAGTAGTGCCCCCGGCCGATATCCCGGAATTAGATAATATGGCACGGGGTGTTTAAACAAAAACCGGCGATTGAAGACCGGCGATTGGGTCAATTTTTAACCGGCGATTCGGTCAAAAATAGCCCGGCGTTGACATGATCAATGACAAGGAAGAGGTCAGCGACGTTTCCCAGGAGGTTTTTCTCAGGATCTACAAGGCACTCGACAGGTACGATCCGAAATACAAATTCTCCACCTGGGCGGTTCGCATTGCTACCAACCTCTGCCTGGACATGCACAGGAAAAAGAAAGCTGATTCGACACCGATAGATGAGGTCAGGGACCTGTCGGACGGGATGGACACGCCTGAAGAGAGCTATCTGCAGAAGGAACGGTCCGAAAGGATCCGGCGGGCAATACAGGAGCTGCCCGAGAAATACAGGACGCCGATAATACTGTTCCACCAGAACGGGTTGTCATATGATGAAATGACGAAAGTCCTGGGCCAGCCGATGACGATAGTAAAAAACAGGCTGTATCGGGCAAGGCTAATGCTGAGAGAGGCATTGATGAATGAAAGAAAGGAGGAGGCTTTATGAACTGTGACACGTCAAAGGATCTTATGATGAAGTATTTTGACGGAGAAATGGACGAAGCCGAGGAAAAACAGTTCAGAGAGCATCTGAAGACATGCAGCGGCTGCAGAGATGAGTTCAGCTGCATGGAAGCAATTTTCGCCTCACTTGATGAAAAGGTGGAAATCGAGCCTCCGGATGATTTTGAAGCCAGGGTCATGGACAAAGTGGCACTGATAGAGAAACAGAGAAGGGAAAGAAGCGCGAAAAGGATCGTATGGCTGTATAATCTTGCAACTATGCTTTCGATCATACTGTTGCTCATTTTCGTGGCGGATATAAAAGATGTCAGCATATTCAGTGCATTTGAGAGGATCGGCGAATACTTCGGATCATTCTCGACAGTGACTGCAGCAATATCCGGCGCGGTGAAGGACCTGCTGGGACTTCTTGCAAATGCGCTATCTGCCGTGGCAGACATATCGTTCTCGATCGTAAGATCATATTACTATGCATTCATAGTATTGATTCTGGCTGTACTTGCGATCCAGAGACTTATCCATTACGTCGGTACGCATACAGGGGAGGAAGCTGAATGAAAAAACTGGCTGCGCTACTTGTCATCCTGTTGGTTTTGACGGTATCAGCCGTTCCGGTACAGGGAGAAGGCATATATGTAAATTCTGACAGCGGCGATGAGATAAGGATTTTCGAGAATGCAGAAGTAACAGGGCCTGTCCGGGGGAATGTAATAGTGGCCCTTGGAGACGCTATGATCGAAAGCAGAGTCGAAGGACATGTCGTCACTGTTTTCGGTAATGTGGAAATCAGTGCCGAAGTCACCGGGCAGGTGGTAGCGTTATTCGGAAAAGTGACACTGAGGGACGGGGCCAGGATAGCAGGCGACGTTATTTCCGTAGGATCTATCGAGAAAGCTCCGGGCGCTGTTATAAGCGGACAGGAAGTAAGGATATTCGGAGAGTCCATGAATCTCGACATGGATGCGATCGCTTACCTGAGACTCACGATCCTGGTGCTGTTCATGGTGGCGGTGCTTCTGACCGGGCTGCTGTCGCTCCTGATATCCAGGACCAGGTACAGCATCATCTCCAGGAATATTGAGAAAAACCCTGGCAGAAAACTGGTGCTCGGCGTACTGTCATTCATCGGGGCGACTTCGTTGCTTGCAATACTGCTGCTGACGCTTATAGCCCCGCTTCTGTACATCGTGCTGCTGGTCATATCGACGGTGCCGGCATGCATTTATATAGGCAGGATGATCCTGAAAACATTCAGCCAGAAAAACAGCATATATATTGAGTTCATTACCGGGCTGATAACAGCCACGCTCGTCAAGCTGATCGTTCTTCTTATCATACCACATCAGAACCTTTTACTGGCGGCTATTGTGACAGGGCTGATCAACTTCCTGATATTTTCCTTCGGGATGGGCATCCTGATGGAACATCGTTACCTGCAGAACAACAGGGCAAATGCACCAAAGGATGCGTAAAGTTTAACCTTATCGGATAAAGATGCGGATAAAGATGGCCGGAAACGAATCCGGCCGTATCTTGCCTGTGGAACGTTTGGGGACGTTTCTTAAAGATAATATGGTATTGAGAAAATACATTTGGTATAATGAGTATGTGCAGACGGCGGAAGAACATGGAATGCCTGTGCTGACGCCGGTTTGCGCACAAACAGGATAAGGGAAATAAATACCGGGGAAAATTACAGTTATACGGAGGTAAACGGAGGTAAATAATGATATCGAAAGAGATACTGATAAAGAACCCGCAGGGGTTGCAGTCGAAGGCTGCAGCGATTTTCATACAGAAAGCGACCGGATTCGAGTCGAACATATGGATCACGAAGGGTGAAAGGAAAGCTAACGGCAAGAGCCTGCTCGGAGTCTTGTCGCTGGGCATAAAGGGAGATTCGGTCGTTTTGCTGTCGGCTGACGGAAGTGACGAAGCTGAAGCTATTGAGGAACTGGAAAAATACCTGGTATCGGATACGGGTGAGAGCGTCTGAACCATGTTCGATATTCAGCAAGAACTTGCGAAACTGCCCGATAAACCGGGCGTTTATATTATGAAGGACAAAAACGGCTCTGTCATATACGTCGGCAAGGCAAAAGTGCTGAAGAACAGAGTCAGGCAATATTTCCAGGAGTCCGCCGCCCATTCACCCAAGGTGGAAGCAATGGTGGCAAGGATCGCCGAGTTCGAGTACATCGTCACGGACACGGAATTTGAGGCGCTCATCCTCGAGAGCAATCTCATAAAGGACAAAAAGCCGCGTTACAACATAATGCTCAGGGACGACAAAACGTACCCGTATATCAAGGTGACCGTCAACGAGGAATATCCGCGGATCTACATGACCAGGCGGCTAGAGGAAGACGGGGCCAGGTATTTCGGTCCTTATCCCAATGTGCATTCGATACGCGAGACTATAAACCTGATCAGGAAGATATTCCCGATAAGGACCTGCAAGCGGGTCCTGCCCAGGGACATCGGCAGGGAAAGGCCGTGCCTGTATTACCATATAAACCAGTGTCTGGGACCTTGCGCAGGTCTCGTCAGCAAAGAAGAATAC
>JAKOPX010000311.1 GCA_029778665.1 Bacillota bacterium
CGATCTTGAGAAGCGCCTTTCGCTTCTCGCACATTAAAGGAGGATTTTTATTATGACTCAGATTATGGAACTTATGGACAAGAGAGCGAAGGCATGGGAAGCAGCAAAATCATTCCTGAATACACACTCTCAGAACGGCGGCATGGTTTCCGCAGAGGATGCCGCGACCTACGACAAGATGGAAAAGGAAGTCACAGACTTTACACACGACATTGAACGTCTGCAGCGTCAGGAAGAGATCGACAAGATGCTCTCTGCTCCGACCTCTGCTCCGCTTACCGGCAAACCCGGCGCGAAGAATGAACCGGACGACAAGCCCGGCATCGCTTCCAAGGCATACAAGGCGGCATTCTGGAACAACATCCGCAAGCGCAACTACTACGACGTAAAGGATGTGCTGGAAATCGGCACCGACGCCAATGGCGGCTACCTTGTCCCGGATGAATATGAGAAGCGTCTGATTGACGCCCTGCAGGAGGAGAATTTCTTCCGCACGATTGCGACGGTCATTCAGACCCAGAGCGGCACGCACACCATCCCGGTCGTTGCTTCCCACGGGACGGCGGCATGGATGGAGGAAAACGGCCTGTACCCGGAATCCGATGACACCTTCGACCAGATCAGCCTCTCAGCCTACAAGCTGGGCACGGCAATCAAGGTATCCGAGGAACTTATGAACGATTCCGTTTTCGATCTCGAGACCTACATTGCATCGGAGTTTGGCCGCAGAATCGGCGCTGCGGAGGAAGAAGCATTCCTCACCGGCGATGGCAGCAAGAAGCCGGAAGGCATCTTCACCAAGGTGGCGGCTACCAAAGGCGCGACCACAGAGATTACCGGGAGCACGGTTTCCTTTGACAACATCATGGATGTGTTCCACTCCCTGCGTTCCGTTTATAGGAGCAAGGCCATCTGGATTCTGAACGACACCACCATCAAGGCGCTCCGCAAGATTAAGGACAACAACGGAAATTACATCTGGCAGCCGTCTGTTGTCGTCGGTCAGCCCGACACGATCCTGAACCGTCCTTATAAGACTTCGATTTATGCGCCGGAGCTGGTTGCAGGCAATGTACCAATTCTGTTCGGCGATTTCTCCTACTACTGGATCGCCGAGCGTCAGGGACGTTCCTTCAAGCGCCTCTCCGAGCTCTACGCGGCAAACGGCCAGATTGGCTTCCTTGCCTCTGAGCGCATCGACGGCAAGCTCATCCTGCCGGAGGCCGTGAAGGGACTGTCCGTCAAGGCCGGTGCCTGATCAAAATGGCAGCTAACGTAACCAGCCGTCTGCAGAAATTAACCTTCCTGCAGGCGGCATCTTTTAAGGAGGCGGACGATGGAAGTAACTCTTGAGGAAGCAAAAGCCTATCTCCGGGTCACCACCGGTGACGAGGACGAGCTGATAAAAAGCCTGATTTCTGCGGCGACAAAGCAGGTACAGGACATCACAAGACAGTCCGACGAGGAGTTTATGGCAA
>JAKOPX010000312.1 GCA_029778665.1 Bacillota bacterium
CAAGGAGGAGGCCATACAGATACTGCTGGACAACGATTATATAAGCGGGACGAAGGAGTATGCACTGCAATTGATGAAGCTGTTCCGCTGGGGGCTGCCCAACGAACTGACCGAGGCAACGCTGGAACTTTCGATCACCGATTACCAGAAACTCGGCGTGATAAGCAGCAGTATCGATCCTGCCGAACTCAAGGCACAGATCTGGGTCCCGCTGGATATCGAGTGACCTGACTTCATGGTATAGAAGCCTGGCTGTCCCGGAACAAACAGCGGGAAAACGCCTGGTGCCTGTCTGCAGGATTCCGGCTCAACTTAAAAGGTCTGATACCGGCCGTACAAACGGCAGGCAGCTTGTCCGAAAAACAGCAGATACCGCCCATATAAACAGCGGCTGCCGCCGCATACACGGCCGGATGCCTCACGGCATCAGAAACCTGATAACGCCGTATGCACGGCACCCATTGAAACATACAGCCCTATACGCTTCGATATCGAAAGCCATATATTGTCTGAACAAATCAACCGAAACGGAAGCGAGGTGTCCCTCATGAAACTGACCGCCTGGGAACTGCACAGGCTTGAAAGTTCGCCGAAGTCAAACCTTCGGCGGGCTTTCGACAGGGTACTGACATTCCTGCCGCTGCTGCTGGCAGTGGCTCACATTGCAGAATACAAGCTCATGCCCAACTTCCCGAAGTATGCTGCGAACAAAATCGCGTACCCTGTCAGCGACACATATACCGTCTTTCTCGGAATACTGGCATTTGCGTTGCTGGTATACCTGGTATGGTCGTTCTTTTCGGAAAAAATATACGAAAAACTGGTCCATTCGGCACCGCTGTACTGCGTGATCACCATAATCCTGACTCTTTATGACATTGCCACACTGAAAACCGGAACGCTGCAGCTGCCGTACTTTCCGTGGGCCGACCGCATACTGCTTGCCATCATAGAAGACAGGAGGATGCTGCTCGACTGCATCAGGAACTCGCTCGTACTGTTGTTCACAGGGTACCTGTCAGGTGTGGCGGCCGGGCTGTTCTGCGGCGTCGGGGCAGGGTGGAGCAAAAAGATCAGGTACTGGATCATGCCTTTGCTGAAACTGCTCGGACCGATCCCGTCCACCACATGGATATCGATCATACTGGTCGTAGCAAGTTCACTGTTTGCGGGCAGCGTTTTCATGATCGCACTGGGCGTATGGTATCCTGTAACGATGGCGGCGCTCAACGGCGTAGCCAACGTAAACAGGAGCAATTTCGAGGTTGCGAGGACATTTGGGGCAAACAGGTTCGAACTGGTCTTCAAGGTAGCCATCCCGGCCGCTATGCCGAGTATTTTCAACGGCCTGACCCAGGGAATGGGGATTGCCTGCACTGCGCTGATGGTCGCCGAGATGCTGGGCGTCGAATCCGGGCTGGGCTGGTACATCAACTGGCAGCGCGGTTGGGCCGAATTTGCAAAGATGTACGCAGCGGTGATAATCATCTGCCTGACCTTTACGGCCGTGAATCTCGTGCTTACGCTTATCAAGAAGCGTGCGCTGCGCTGGAAGGAGGAGTACGTATGAGCGGCAGGGTGGAAATAAGGAACCTTTCAAAAGTGTTTGCCCGGCCGGGATCTGATGAAACGCTCCAGGCGCTGGACAACATCAGCCTCGACATACGTCCGGGAGAATTCGTCGCGCTGCTCGGCGCAAGCGGCTGCGGCAAAAGCACACTGCTTCGCATCATAGCCGGACTTGAAGTGCCGACGACGGGAGAGGCGCTTTTCAACGGCGACAGGATATGCGGCCCTAGCCCGAAGCGCGGGCTCGTTTTCCAGGAGCATTCGCTGTTCGCATGGCTGACGGTGCGGCAGAACATAGAATTTGCCCTGAAAACGTCAAGGCAGTATCATGATAAAAAGTGCGAGATAGATAAATGGCTCGAACTTGCCGGACTTACGGAATTTGCGGGGAACTACCCGCACCAGCTGTCGGGCGGAATGAGGCAGCGCGCTGCGCTGGTCCGTGCGCTTGCGGTCTCTCCTGACGTGCTTCTGCTGGATGAACCGCTCGGCGCGCTGGACAGTTTCACCCGTATGAACCTGCAGGACGAACTGGTCCGGCTCTGGCAGGAGCGCGGCAATACGATGATCATGGTCACGCACGATATCGACGAGGCAATATACCTGAGCCAGCGCATAGTCATAATGTCGCCGCGGCCCGGACGCGTCAGCAGGATAATAGAAGTCCCCCGCAGCTACCCACGCAACCGCGCCTCAGGTGATTTTACGGTACTGCGGAACGAAATACTCAAGCTTATGGATTTCGCACAGGAACAGCAATATGATTATGTTATTTAAAATGGTGCCCGGCACACCAGTCAGCCGGTTATCCGATGATCAGGCCCTTTCCGGAAAGTGAAAATACCGGTACAGGAAGGGCTTCGGGGTTGCCTCAAACGCAGCCGGCACGTCATGAATAACTGGCTGAGTGATGTGCCGGGCATTATATAATTCAAAAAAAGGTTGACAACTGATCCAAATGGCAGTAATATACTAATAACAGATAGTTAGCTAAGGCTAACTTATGTAAAACCAAGATCCGGGTAAACCGTGACGGATAATGAGAAAGGAACCGGCTGATGGATTCGAACAGATCGAAGGAAATGTATCTGGAAACCATATACATACTTGAAAACAGCCATGATCACGCTCATGTGGCCGATATCGCTCAGCGCCTGGGAATAACGAAACCGAGCGTGACCAAGGCAATGAACCGCCTGAAGGAAGAAGGGCTTATAAATAAAGAGACCTACGGGCACATCACGCTGACTGAAAAAGGCGAGGCAATGGCACAGAAGGTCTATCACAAGCACTGCACGATCGCAAGGTTCCTGGAAAAGTCGCTGGGACTCAGTCCGGATGAAGCTGCAACGAACGCATGCAGGATGGAACACGTTATTACCGACAAAATGATGCAGGCTATAGAAGCATACCTGAAAAATGAAGAGACCGGTGCGAAGACGGAAAACGGAAGGACGTAACGAGACCAGAAAGGGTATTGCAGGACATTACGAAAGCACAGGGCAGAACAGGACACGGAAAATCAGGACGGAATATAGCGTATAAAATCCGGGAGGTCAACATGGAACTGGCATTGGCAAACATCTTTTTCAATCGTAAGGCAAAGAACAGTAAAGCAGTGAAACAGCATAACCTGACACACGCAGAGGTCAACCGTCCCTACGTCATCAGGGGCATCGACACGGACGACAGGAGCGTGAAGGATTTCCTGTTCACGCTAGGCTGCTACGAAGGAGAAAAGGTGACCGTTATTTCAGTATTGGCGGACAACTACATCATACACGTCAAAGACGCGAGATACAGCATTGACAGGGATCTGGCAAAAGCCATCCTGATATAGTGCTGTATACAGCGATGTGATACAACACGGCGGTACAGGACAGCGATAACGCAGTCGTGTAATAGCAAAACCACGGTGCTTCAAAGCTGCTGTACAACGCCTTTTTATCAGCCCTAAATGTTAGCCTGGGCTAACATAATGACTAGCTGGGCTAACATAATACCTAACAGGTTGTATATCAAGGAGGGTAAGCATGAGGATAGCACTTGCAGGCAACCCCAACAGCGGGAAAACTACTTTGTTCAACGCCATAACAGGAAGGATAGAGCACGTGGGCAACTGGCCCGGTGTGACCGTTGCCAAAAAGGAAGGCGATGTGAAAAAAGAACTGAACAGATCCGGAATGGATATCCGTGCGGTGGACCTTCCGGGCGCGTATTCAATTTCTCCTTTTACGTCGGAAGAGAGCATTACGAGCAGTTTCGTCAGAAATGAACACCCTGATGTGATCATCAATACCGTGGACGCAACAAGCCTGCGCAGGAGCCTTTTCTTCACGACACAATTGCTTGAACTGGGCATTCCTGTTGTAGTTGCTCTCAACAAGATCGACCTTGTGAAGAAAAAAGGGATAGTGATCAAAACGGAAAAACTGGCTGAAAAGCTGAAATGCAGGGTCGTTGAAACGTCATCGGCACATAAGAAAGGCCTCAGTGAACTGATCGCGGCTGCGGCCGAAGTCTGCGGAAAAGGCCAGGAGGCACCTTTCAGGGGCGCTGTCGATCTGGACAGCACGGACGAAGCCGCGGTGGAAGCTGTGGACCGTGAGAGGTTCGCTTTCGTGGACAGACTCGTATCGGAAGTTGAGATCAGGAAAACGGACAGCGCCGCACAAACCATGCAGGATGCCGCTGACCGCATCATAGCCCATAAATACCTTGGGATTCCGATCTTCGCAGTGGTCATGTTCCTGGTATTCCAGATCTCACAGGTCTGGCTGGGTCCGTGGCTCGCGGATTACTTCGTCGGCATTATAGATAGTTTCCAGGGTCGCGTGGAAGGTTTGCTTGGTGACGGTGTTTCACCGCTGCTCAGCGCATTGCTCCTGGACGGTATCATCGGCGGCGTCAGCGCCGTTGTGGGATTCCTTCCGCTTATCATGGTAATGTTTTTCCTCCTTGCGCTCCTTGAAGATTGCGGATACATGGCGCGGGTGGCGGTCGTCATGGACCGTTATCTGAAAAAGGTCGGGCTTTCGGGCCGGTCCATCATACCCATGATCCTCGGGACCGGATGTGCGATACCTGGCGTCATGGCGACCAGGACGATCCGTGACCTGCGCCAGCGCCGCACGACGGCGATGCTGACGCCGTTCATGCCGTGCGGAGCGAAACTGCCGGTTATAGCACTGTTTGCTGGAGTCTTCTTCGAAGATGCCGGCTGGGTCGGGCCGCTTATGTACTTCGCGGGCATTGCGATCATCATCATCGGTGCGCTGATAGTCAAAAATATCGCAAAGGAAGGGCCGGCTAAAACATTCTTTATAATGGAACTTCCGGAGTACAGGTTCCCCGGCATAAAGCGTGCGGCAATCTCCATGCTGTCGCGGGCGAAACACTTCATTATCAAAGCGGGAACCATAATCCTGGTGTGCAACGCGGTCGTTCACATCATGCAGACCTTCACATGGAGTTTGCAGGTCGTTGAAGAAGGCATGGAAAACACGAGCATCCTGGCAAGTATCGCAAGCCCGTTCGCGTTCCTGCTGATCCCGCTCGGGTTTGGAGCATGGCAGCTTGCTGCGGCTGCCCTGACAGGCTTCATTGCGAAGGAAAACGTTGTGGGCACACTGGCCGTGGTCTATAGCATCAGTAATTTCATCGATACAGAGGAATTCGTGCTGGTATCCGGTGCCGGCGACGTGGCATCGGCGCTGGGGCTGACTTCAGTTTCGGCTCTGGCCTACCTGATGTTCAACCTCTTCACGCCGCCCTGCTTTGCCGCGATAGGCGCCATGAATGCCGAAATGGGCAGCAGGAAGTGGTTTTGGGCGGCAATTGGATTCCAGTTTGGAATGGGTTATACCGTGGCTTACCTCGTGAACCAGATCGGTACACTCATTACCACCGGAAGCTTCGGCGACGGTGTTATCCCGGGACTTCTGGCAGTTGCCTGCTATGTTGGCATCCTTGTATATCTCATGTACAGGAAAGAGCAGGGGGCGGCTGCCGGTGTAAAGGAGGCGGCATGATATGTGGCAGAACATAGTTGTATTCCTGGTAATTGGTGCAATAATCGCAGGCGCGGTCGCAAAGATCATAACCGACAGGCGGAAGGGCGTGAAGTGTCCCGGATGCCCATACTGCAAAGATTGCTCCGCCGGCACCATATGTTCACTGCAGAATGATATCGGTGCAGACGAGAAATGAAAATACGATAGTTGATATGAAGTGTTATCCCGATGACATAAACTGACCTTTCTGGTCATCAGGCACGCCAGGCAGCAGACCGGCGTGCCTGATGACCGGCAGACTTACTTGCCAGGCACCCCAAAAGGTTGGTTTATGTCTAAGTCAACTTTCCCAAATTGCTGTCTGGCTGAAATTCCAGGTGCCTGTAATACAGCCAAAAGGCTATTGCCACCGGAAGATGGATAATGAGCGGATCCGGCAAAAGGACTATCTGACGGAATCAGCCATGCCGCCATCCAGGGGATGACAGGTTCCCGGCACAGTACCCAGGGGCCGTTTACACGTAATTAACCGACGCAACCTGCCTTTTTGCAGTGCCCGGCAACTTTTTTCGTGCCTGAAAAAGTATTTGACACTTGAATTTCACCTTAAATCTGGTAGAATGAATATGACAAATTTATAACGAGGCGGCGTATTTTTCCGCCTCTTTGAACACAGTACATATTTTTTATGACCAGCAAGCAATATTAATTCTATATAAGAAAAGGAGTTGTTAGTTATGCCATTGGTTACAACCACTGAGATGTTCAAAAAAGCCTATGAAGGCGGTTATGCCATAGGAGCTTTCAACGTCAACAATATGGAGATCGTGCAGGGTATAACCGAGGCCGCGAAGGAAGTTAACGCTCCGCTGATCCTGCAGGTATCGTCGGGTGCCAGGAAATATGCAAAGCACACTTATCTCGTAAAACTTGTGGAAGCCGCCATCGAAGAGACAGGACTTCCGATTGCACTGCACCTTGACCACGGAGACAGCTTTGAACTCTGCAAATCATGCATCGACGGCGGTTTTACATCCGTTATGATAGATGGATCACACCTGCCCTTCGAGGAAAACATCAAGCTCACAAAACAGGTCGTTGAATATGCGCATGCTCACGGCGTAGTCGTTGAAGGCGAACTTGGCAGACTGGCCGGGATAGAGGATGCTGTCAACGTATCCGAAGAAGACGCAGCTTTCACCAATCCTGATGAAGTTGAGGAATTCGTCAGCCGGACAGGCGTCGACTCACTCGCCATCGCAATCGGTACGAGCCATGGCGCATACAAGTTCAAAGGCGAGGCGAAACTCAGATTCGACATACTTGAAGAAATAGCAAGAAGGCTGCCCGGATTCCCGATCGTCCTCCACGGCGCATCCTCGGTCATTCCGGAATTCGTCGAAAAGGTCAATAAATACGGCGGAAACATGCCCGGCGCAAAGGGCGTTCCGGAAGAGATGCTCAGGAAAGCTGCACAGTCAGCAGTCTGCAAGATCAACATCGACTCCGACCTGAGGCTTGCCATGACTGCGACGATCCGTGAATACTTCGCACTGCATCCCGATCACTTCGATCCCAGGCAGTACCTTGGACCTGCAAGGGAAGCCATCAAGGAGCTCGTAAAGCACAAGCTGATCAACGTGCTCGGCTGCGCCGGCAAGGCCTGATAAAGAAGATAGCAGCGAAGCTTACACGATATGAAAGAAACCGGTATCATGAAAGATACCGGTTTTTCTTCGTGTCTGTTTTTTTATTGTTCTGTAACAATAAAGGTTCCGGCTCCGACATTTGAAGCAGAGCCGGAATGAAAGCTGAAGCACCGAAGCTTTGCACTGCTTTGGTACTCCGGCTTCTATTTATTGTGGAACCATAAAACAATGGCTGCGGCAGGGACAAAAGCCCTGTCCGCAGCCGGTACCGTTAGGAGCAATTATGCTTCATCAGGTGTTACTATCGCAGGATACTTTTCATTCACATACTGATAGAAGTTCGCATAAGCCTGTTCCTCGGTGATGTTGCCAAGGAAGTAATCCAGGAATGTACCCGGGAGCTGTTCGTTCAGCAGCTGGTCATACTGGGTCTTGTGCTCGAACCTGATGTTCTTCGCCAGCTCGACGAATACAGCGGTGTCGTTCTGGCCGCCCAGGAATGCGTTGCCGTAGTTCGGGTCGTTCGCGAACTTCTCGTTGACCTTGGAGTTGTTCGAGAACTGCATCTCGTTCTGGACCAGGTTGGAGCAGATCTCTTCGTTGATGGTGAAGGCTTCCATTATATCCTTGACCATCGTCGGGTTGTCGGTTCCCTTCGGTGCCAGCAGCCATGTGCCGCCCCAGAAGTAAGGCTGAGGTCCCTGGATTATAGCCCAGTCGCCGTAGCAGCCCTTCTCAGGATCCATGGCGTTGCCCATGCAGAAGTTGTAGTACCATGCAGGTCCGAAGAAGCACATGGTCTTGCCGTCCTTGAACATCTGCTGGTTCTTTTCGTCATCCCAGATACCGGCGGTCAGAGTATAACCCTTCTCGATGAAGTCCTTTGCCTGGCTTATCCATGCCTTGATCATGGGGTCGAACTGCAGCTTGTTGTCCTTGTCTACCCACGGCATCGAGACGTTGTTGGAGAACGTGCGGTAGGTC
>JAKOPX010000313.1 GCA_029778665.1 Bacillota bacterium
GCCAACCATAAAGGGGGCGTAGCTAAGACCAGCATGGTGCTTGCCGTTGCAGAAATAGTCACTTACCTGCAGGAAAACGACCCCGAAATACTGCCCGAAGAATACAGGCAAATGCCGGTGCTCGTCATCGACATCGACCCGCAGGCAAACGCCACGGAAGCGCTGGGCATAGACCCTGCAGAAGTTAAGATTTCAATACAGCAGTTTCTTGAGATGCCCGAAAGCACGTTGGAACTTGCCGATATAAGATATGGTATCTTAAAAACCAAGTTTGATAATATACATCTGATTCCTTCCTATATATCGATAGAACCTTTCGTGCACAAGCTCGCCGGGGAAATGGACGGAGCGATGAGACTGTCCCTTGTCGTAAAACACCTGATCGACAGGTATCCCTTGATACTCATAGATACCCCGCCCAACCTGGGACTTTTCACGCAGAACGCACTTGTGGCGGCAGACGGAGTGCTCGTGCCTATATCTTTGAGCAAGCATGCCATCATGGGAATCCAAAATCTCATGAGTATGATAGCCACGGCGCGCCGTTTCAGGACGTCTCATTTGCCCGTGCTCATCGGATACCTTATCGTCGGCCTTGACAAAAGGTACAACCTGCACCAGTCCCTTGAAGTCGTCGTCAGGCAGAGTTTCGGGCCCGATGTCTTCGACGCCGTTATTCCGACGCAGGCAAAAATGGCGGAAAACATCAGCAAAAGAAGAAATATATTTTACGGCCTTACGTTGCAGCAAAAAAGCGAATGGCTGGATTTCATCAGGGAGTTTTTTGAAAGGACGGAAAAATTAATACCCGTGAGCTCGGCAAGGGTGTCTTAATATGGCTAAGAAAACCAAAAGAAAAAGAAGAAGAGACAAAGAAGATGAAGAGCTCGCCGCTCAGATAGCCGAGATAGCCGGCGTTGTCAACTACATGCAAAAGATAACGGCCGAAGAAATACAAAAAAAGGGAGAGCTGTATCTCAAACAGGGCAGAACAATCGCCGAGATGAGCATGCTTGCGGCGAGCGAAGATATAAAACACGAAGAAGAAATAAGCACCGACTTCTCTTCGGC
>JAKOPX010000314.1 GCA_029778665.1 Bacillota bacterium
CGACCTGGCGGCAATGGACAGGGAAGAATACAGGAATGTTATGGATGAATACTTCTTCAACGTATACTACAGGTATTACACCGAGAACGGTATCACGGGATCCCATATGTACGACCCGGAAATCCTTGCCTGGATGGGCCTTCCGCCGGACGCTACAGCTGAAGAAATCAAAAAACGGTTCAGGGAGCTTGCAAAGAAGTATCATCCCGATGCCGGCGGCGACAGCCGCGATTTCATCATGCTGATGGAGAACTATCGCAAGCTGGTGGACTAAAGCGCCAGAAAATCTTCCAGTGTCCTGAAATCCTGCCCCAGGGCCATGATATCGACTGATATGTCATCGAGCCCGAGCAGTTCAGCTATACTGTCCCTGTCCGTGTCTTCCTTCCTGTTCGATATTATATAAACGGTATTGTAAGCTGCCGGGTAAACCTTCTTGAACCTGTGTTTCAACTTTCCAGCCATGTCCGGATGGCTGAAACTGTGTCTTGCCTGCCGGCTGATCCTGATCACATGCAGCCTGAGCCCGTATTCCCGGGCCTGCCTGATCTCCTTTTCAAGGTCTTTTTTGAAAAACTCGGCGTAGTTGGGCGTAAGCAGCGTTTTCTGTTCCTCGATGATGTTGAGGTTGTGCAGTATCGGTGCGATATGGCCGGCTATCGTCTCCAGCGTGAGTACGTTCTCTTCGTCGCTGATAAGCCCTTCGGAAAAGCTGAAGGTGATGATGACCCCAAGAAGCTCTGTATCAGCCCTGTCGAGGTATATCGGAACGATCAGCGCCCCGGTTATATCGCCGTATTTCACCCTGAAATCGCTGCCGAAATATTCGACCAGGCCCTTGTCATCAAGCACCAAGGCAGTCCTGCCCCGGAACACCCTTTTCCAGGCTTCTGTAGGCGCGATGGCCGCGATGCTTTCACTTAGGCCGCATCTGCTCCTTACGGTGAAAAGGTCCATGTTGCCGTCATACGTTGCTATAAGGCATTTATCTGCGAGGAACGATACGGTCAGCGTGTTCATCGTGACGTCCGTCAATGTTTCGGCATCCATGGAACTGTTGATGTTTTTGACGAGATTGTTCAGTGAGATCAGCCTGTCAAGCTTGTCCTGTATTATTTTTTTCTGCTCCTCCACCTGCCTGAGATGCCTGGCATTGGAAATCGCAATGTAGGTGGATGATGCCAGGCTCTCTATCAGTTCGAAGATGTTCTTTTTGTACGGAGCGCCTGTGACCGTGGCTCCGAGTGTGACAAGCCCGAGTATCCGGTCTTCCCTGGTGAGCAGTATGATGTACTGTGGTCTCAATGGGGCCAGCTTCTCCGGGCCATTTTCAAAAAGGTTGCATAAATACTGTATGTCGGAACTTTGCGATGGGTCGATGATTATCCTGTTCGGGTCTATGGCGGCATCGTCACGC
>JAKOPX010000315.1 GCA_029778665.1 Bacillota bacterium
CGCTTCAATAACCGTGAGAAAAACGGAAAGCCCGCAAGGCCGAAGTTCCATGTGCTCTTTCCCATCGACCGGATGACAGACGCCACCCTTTACAGCGACATGAAAAAGCTGGTCAATTCCATCTTCCCGTATTTTGATACGAAGGCTCTGGATGCTGCTCGGTTCTTTTTCGGTACACAGGAGCCAAATGTAGAGCTCTATCCTGGCCGCATGAATCTCACGGAATTCTTAAACGACGACGAGTTCGATGCAGGCCTTCCCGGTGGGCATAAAAAAGACGCAGTTATCCCGGAAGGCAGTCGAAATGCTGTTATGTCCCGCTTTGCCGGTATTGTCATCAAGAAATACGGTGATTCTGAAAAAGCCTATCAGAGTTTTCTGGAAAAAGCCGCGACCTGCGTCCCGCCGCTGGATAACAATGAACTTTCTACCATCTGGCACAGTGCCCAGCGCTTTTACTTAAAAATCAGCAAGGAGGACGGATATGTCCCGCCCGAAGCCTACAACGACGAAAACAGCTACAAGCCGGAGGATTTCTCCGATGTCGGTCAGGCCGAAGTTCTGGCAAAATACTTCTCCGGCGAACTCCGCTACTCTCCGGCCACGCACTTTATCCGTTACAGCGATCACTATTGGCAGGAAACAGAGCCCGGCGCACAGGCTGTCGCCCATGAGCTGACCCGCAGGCAGATGAACGAATCATCAAAAGCAATGATTGATGCAGCCCAGAAGCTAAAGAACTGCGGAGCGCAGGACATTCTGGACAATACATCCAAGGCCAAGGCTGAACAGCTCATGAACAAAGACCAGATGGAAGCCTATCAGGAATTTCTCTCCGCCAAGGCATATCAGAGCTTTGCTGTCCATCGCCGGGACTCAAAGAATATCACATCCACGCTGAAGGAATCCCATCCGATGCTGGAGATCTCGCCGCGTGATCTGGATGCCGACTGCTTTTTGCTCTGCACTCCGGAGGCGACCTATGACCTCAGAAAAGGAATGGCCGGTGCGCGGGAGCATTCCGCAAATGACTTTATTACAAAGATCACCTCAGTTTCACCCGGCATCAAAGGCCAG
>JAKOPX010000316.1 GCA_029778665.1 Bacillota bacterium
GCCCTGCTCAATTCCGGACAGGACCGAGGCCCGTTAGCACGAAAATTTCAACTTCATCAACAATAGAAACTGCATCTAAGGAGTTATGTATCATCATCCGAAGGTCGGGGATTCGAATCCCTCTCCCGCAACCAGGAAGATAAGAGGCCTTCAGAAGTAAATCTGAAGTAATTTCAATTTACTCTTGATTTTACTCCAAAGCTGTGGTATAAATATATCATCAATTTAGCACGCTAAAGTGACAATGTGGTAAATTGATGTAAAAATGTGGTCAAAATGTTGTGAGGGGGAACACGTTATGAAAAAGACAGCAAAAATAATCTCACTGGTGCTGGTATTGATGATGCTGGCGCTGATCCTGCCGGGATGTGCGTCCAGGTCCGGTTCCGATGCCGGGACGAAGTCAGACAGCCCGGTCACATCAATATTAGATAAGCCCGATTCAGGCGATACTTCCGGCAATGAAACAGGAGACAAGTCCGAGAACGAGTCCGACAGCAATTCCGATTTCCAGTACATAAAGGGCAAGGGGACCCTGGTGATCGGCATCACCCAGTATCCGCCCATGAACTATTACGACAAGGATGGGAAACTGGTGGGATTCGATACGGAACTTGCCGAGATCGTATGCGGGAAGCTTGGGCTGAAACCCGAGTTCATCGAAATCAACTGGGACTCCAAGGAAATCGAACTCAATTCGAAAAACATAGACTGCATCTGGAACGGCATGTGCATCACTGAAGAACGCAAGCAGAACATGAGCATCTCCATTCCTTACATGAAGAACGAGCAGGCCATCGTAGTGAAAGCCGACAGAGAGAAGGAAATCCTGGCCAACGTGGACGGACTCGTACTTACGGCGGAAGCCGGGTCCACAGGAGAAGGCAAGGTCCTGGGCACGATCCCTGACGACGGGACAGAGGAAGTATCTGCAAAGGAATTCTTCGCAAAATGCCAGTATGTGCCCGCTGATTCCATGGCAAAGGCACTGATGGAAGTCAAGTCCGGTACTGCCGACATGGCTATCGTGGATGCGGTGCTTGCTTTCTACAATGTTGGCCCCGGCACCGATTTTGAAGACCTGGTGGCCAATACGGACAACAACTTCGGGGCGCAGCAGTTCGGCATAGCTTTCCGCAAAGGCAGCGACATGACTGAGAAGGTCAATGAAATACTCAAAGAGCTCATGGAGGACGGCACAGTAGCGGAAATCGCCGCCCGTTACGGCCTGGAGGACAGCCTTCTGTAAGCCGCGTACACGTATTGTATCGGCGCGATCATAAGGTCTCCATCGGGACCTTTACGGTCCCGGTGGAGATTTCACCATTATTCGGAGGATCGGTATGAACATATATATTTCTTCGCTCTTCGAGGGATTCTGGCTCAATATCAGGCTGTTTGTCCTTACCCTGGCGATGGCTATACCGCTGGGGCTTGTGATCACTTTCGGATCGATGGCGAAATTCAGGCCGCTCAAATGGCTGGTCAGGACCTTTGTGTGGATAATCCGCGGGACGCCGCTGATGCTGCAGCTTTTTGTGGTGTTGTATGCCCCCGGGCTGCTGTTCGGGGTCCCGATGAAGTCCAGGATGACAGCGGCTATCGTTGCCTTTGTCGTCAACTATGCCGCCTATTTCTCCGAAATATACAGGGGCGGGATAGAAAGCATACCCAAAGGGCAGTACGAAGCCGGGGCGGTCCTTGGCATGACCAGATCCCAGGTATTTTTCAAGGTCATACTCCTGCAGGTCATCAAGAGGATCGTGCCTCCCATGAGCAATGAAATCATCACGCTTACGAAGGATACTGCCCTGGCCCGCGTTATAGGGATCGCGGAAATCATAATGTGCGCCGAGCGCTTTACCAAGCAGGGCCTGATCTGGCCGCTGTTTTCGACGGGCCTGTTTTTCCTGGCATTCAATGGCGTGCTGACGATCGTACTGGGCTGGATAGAACGCAGGCTGGATTATTTCAAGGTGTAGGAGGTCTGACCGATGCCGATACTCGAAGTCAGAAATATCAGCAAGAGATTTGGAGATACCGAGGTTATCAGGGACATAAGCTTCAGCCTCGAGAAGGGCGAGACCCTGTCCATTATCGGGTCCTCCGGAAGCGGCAAGACTACGCTGCTTCGAT
This sequence comes from Bacillota bacterium, assembly GCA_029778665.1. GTDB lineage: Bacteria > Bacillota > Clostridia > Acetivibrionales > DTU013 > DTU013. The sequence continues at coordinate 2,137 of JAKOPX010000316.1, forward strand.
GCCTCAATTTCCTCGAAACACCCGATAACGGCACCATCACCGTGAACGGGGAAGTCATTTTCGACGCATCCGATCCGGCATCCAGGAGCGAGAAAGGAATACGGGAAAAACGCCTGCACTTCGGGATGGTTTTCCAGTCATTCAACCTCTTCCCGCAGTACACGGCGCTGCAGAACGTAACGCTGGCAGGATTGCTGCTGGCGAAGGAACGTCCCGATTACAGGGCGAGGAAAAACGAGATACGTGAAGAAATAATCAATAACGCAAAAGCCATCCTGGACAGTGTCGGGCTTTCATCAAAACTCGATCATTATCCGCATCAGCTTTCAGGCGGCCAGCAGCAGCGCGTGGCTATAGCCAGGGCGCTTGCGCTGAAGCCGGACATACTTTGCTTCGACGAGCCCACGTCCGCTCTCGATCCTGAGCTTACCGGCGAGGTTTTGCGCGTGATCCGTGAACTTGCTGAAAGGGAGACCACCATGATAATCGTGACGCATGAAATGTCGTTTGCGCGGCAGGTTTCCGACAACGTGATGTTCATGGACGATGGCGTTATCGTTGAATACGGCCCGCCGGAGCAGGTCATAGGAAACCCGAGGGAAGAGCGCACGAAGCGATTCCTCGAGCGCTATTTCGAGAACGGGAATTCCTGATATTATCAGGCGGGATGGCTGATTAAGCCTGTAACAAATCACTGAATACAGGTATTTCGGGAACATACACGACCTGATTTTTGTGATATCCTGCCATAGCCGCAAACATGACAGTTCAGGCAGTTGCGTCAAAAGGGCATCAAAGTCCGTATTTTTCTGCAACTGCTATTTTTACTGCCACGGGGAAAAGCTCCATTACAAGTTTCAGTTCCGATAACGGGGGATATGTTGGAGCGATACGTATCGTGCTGTCCTTCGGATCGATGCCGTATGGGTAAGACGAGCCGGCAGGGGTCAGCGTGACGCCGGCGTCGCGGCATAGTTCAACGATCCGCCGCGCGCATCCGTAAGGCGCATAATAGCATATGAAATACCCTCCTTTCGGGCGGCTCCATGTACCTATGCCCGAAAGCTCCTTTTCAAACACGCCAAGTATATATTCGAATTTCGGCCGGATTATTTCCGCATGCTTAGCCATGTGCGCCTCCACTGCCGCTTTGTCCGGCAGGAAACGCACGTGGCGCAGCTGGTTCGGCTTGTCGTAGCATACGAGCTGGTAGGTGAGCAGCGCGCTGTGCCGGGCGATATTTGCCGGGCTTGCGCCCATGGCTGCCACACCGCCTCCCGCGAATGTTATCTTTGATGTCGAAGTGAACATGAGCACCCTGTCCGGGTTGCCTGCTGCAACACATGCTTCATATATGTTCATCAGGCTGTCGCGGTCATGCTCATACAGGTGATGGACACAGTAGGCATTGTCCCATATGATCCTGAAATCCGGCGCTGCTGTCTTCATGGATGCGAGCCGCCATACCGTTTCGTCACTGAATGTAATGCCGGATGGATTACTGTACATCGGAACGCAGATAAGCCCTTTGACTTCCGGGTCCTTCGCGAGTTCTTCCACTTCGTCCATGTCAGGGCCGCCGGGTCCGAGTTCCACGGGTATCATTTCTATGCCGAGGGTTTCGCACATGTGGAAGTGCCAGTCATACCCGGGCACGGGACATATGAATTTTACCCGGGGCAACTTTGCCCAGGGCGTGTCTCCGTCCATGGGTCCGCACAGCAATGCGCGCGTGAGCGCGTCATGGATCATGTTTATGCTGGAATTGCCGCCTACGATGACCTGGTCGGCAGGTACGCCAAGAAGTTCGGCAAAGAGGCGCCTGGCCTCGGGTATCCCGGTGGGGTCTCCGTAATTCCTGACGTCGATCCCGTCTTCGCTTATAAAGTCGTCCCCTGTCCAGCCATCATCGATCCGGAGCATCGGGACGGAGAGGTCAAGCTGGGCGCTTTCGGGTTTGCCCCGTGACATATCAAGCTTAAGGCCTCGTTTTCTGAACTGTTCGTATCTCCTTTGCAGTTCTGCCAGGTCGATCGTGTCCGGATCAAATATGTCCATGGTCTTCATCTTTCGGATTTCACTCTTTCGGTTCGTCATTATCGCGGCTGTTATGCCAGTTCCGGAAGCGTTACCGAGCCGTTGGACATCAGCAGAACGTCTCCCTCGAGTTTCCCGCCGTTCAGGGCGGCAGCCAGGTCCAGTGCCTCATCGAGGGTCCGGACCACGTGCATTTTTGTTTTGGAGAAATTCTCCGCACCGAAATCGGTGACATATATAAAGGTATATTTTTCTGCGGCATCGGCAAACAGGTAGCCTGTATGGGCCCCTATCGAGTATTTTTCACGGAGAGCCTTTTCCCTGTCGAGCATGTTGTCGTAGCCTGTTATCTGTTTCTCGGTATCTGGCGATCCGAAACCTTCCCGGCTCTCAGAGAGCATGATCATTGTCCCGCCGGGTTCTGTGCATTCCAGCATGTGACACAGCGTTTTCAGGGGCTGGTATACGTTTATGTCCTTGGGATAGCCGCCGGCGGACGCGATGACTATGGGATAGAGGCGGTCGATGCGTACCTTGTTCATCCTGTCCACGAGTCTGCAGGCTTCTTCGTGGGCTTTTGCCATATCCCCGGCGAAGGCTTTGACGATCCTGTAGTTGTCATCTGTAACGATATTGATTATAAAACAGTTGCGAAGCATGAGCGCACCTTCCAGCATGTCCAGGTGCAGCGGATTGCCTTCCAGCCGGCCGCTCTTCACATTAGGGTTGCCGCCGCTGCCCAGCCCCGGGTTCAGTGAGAGCGAATGGTTTGCCTGGACCGTTTCCCTGGATGCGATCCCGGGTATAACACTTTTCCTGCCGCCGCTGAAACCGGCAAGGAAGTGGTGCAGCACCGCGCCGATGAGGATCACGTGATCGCTGTTCACGGCGATGGAATTGAGCTTTACAGGGGTGCCGCGGCTGGTGGTGCCCAGGTATGTCAGGTTGCTTTCATCCGAGGGATCGTGATCCACAACCCTGACCCTGCCGTATATTTCATCAGTCACCAGGGTGCGCAGTTCATCGGGTGTCTGGGCGCGGTGGGTTCCGCGAGCGCTTATGATGACTATGTCCTCGTCCCTGATACCGGCTCCGTTCAGTCTTTCCAGGAGGACGCCGAGAATCATGCCGGGTTTCTGCCAGCTTCTCGTAACGTCGCTGATCACGATGCAGATCCTGTCCCCGGGTTTTACCGTTTCCTCTATACGTTTTGTACCGATGGGATTGTCCAGCGCTTCCTCTATAAGTTCACGAGGAGCGCGCACCGGGAGTTCGACCTGGTTTGGCTCCAGGACCCGTTTTATCTGTTCATCAGGGAGCCGGACTTCAAATTCGCGGTTGCCATATTTAAGACAGTAGGGCATTTTGCTCTCCTTCTTTTATATATACAATATAAAATACCAAAGTATTTCTGTTAAACTTTGATAATAATATATCACAGGCTTTATGTCGACGCAATCTGCAGGAAGTGCCGGTATGCCCTGGTCATGATATGCTATAATATGAAAAGACTTTTGCCCGCAGATGGCTTAGGACGGTATGGATCCGGGCGGGCGCGGGATACCGGGTTGGACATGGCCGCCGGCTGATAAGCGCTGCCGGCTATCGAACGATATGAAAAGTGATAATAAAAACGAAAGGATGGAAAAAATGTACGAACTGATAATATTCGATATTGACGGCACAATGATCGACACAGCCGAAGTCGTAAAAAAAGCATACAGCTATGGTATGTATGAAGAACTTGGCAGGGATCTGACCGACGAGGAAGTGGCAAGGGCTTTCGGGGTACCTACACTTCAGGCGCTGGAGATACTGGGATCGAAGGATATAGAAAAATCAAGCATGAGATATTTTGAGTGTCTCTTCAGGTATTACAGGGAAGGCGTCCCGCTTTTTGAGGGAGTTGAGGAATTGCTGCAGGAACTCGACAGACGTGGCGTTAAATGTGGCATAGTCACATCGAGGAACAGGGATGAAGTGTCCAATGACACAACTCTCAGCAATCTGATGAAGTATTTCGGGTACATCGTTACTGCGGAGGACACCGAGAAACACAAACCCGAAGCCGAGCCGGTGCTTAAACTGATGGAACTGGCAGGAACGGGACCGGCCGGAGTTATCTACATAGGAGATACATATTTCGATTTCATGTGCGCAAAGAATGCAGGGGTCGAATTCGCACTGGCATTATGGGGCGCCAGGGAGGACGGGAGGATCAGGCCAGACCATGTGCTGAAAAAACCTGCCGACCTGCTGGATATACTGGACCGTGACCGGTGAACGGGAACCGCATCCGGATGCTGAGCCTGACATGTCTGAACGCTTGTATTATGCGTTATTGACATATTGGAAAAAGAAAAATAAAATATAATAAACAGCAATAAACGAAAAGGAGACATGGCAGTGAGTGCATACGTCATTGGAATAGATATAGGAACACAGGGAACAAAGGCCGCACTTTTTGATGAAGAAATGAAAATAGTCGCAACTGCCTTCGAACAGTCTAAGCTGATATCGCCGAAACCCGGGACCGTCTGGCAGGAGCCGGACGACCTTTACATGTCGTGCGCCCGCACCATCCGGGAACTGCTGGATAAGTCAGGCATCTCAGGGAAGGATGTCGCAGCCATCGGCGTCGACGGGCAGATGGCAGGCATCATGGGAATAGATGAAAACGGAGAGGCATCGACATACTATGATTCATGGCTCGACACCAGGTGCGGGAAATACATGGAAGAAATGCGTTCCAGGGCGGGAAAACGCATAATCGAACTGAGCGGCGGGCCTGCTTCATATGTACATGGCCCGAAGATACTGTGGTGGAAGAACGAGCACCCGGAAGCATATGAGAAAACCGCAAAATTCGTCATGCCGCAGGCATATGTCGTAGGAAGGATGACCGGGCTCAAGGCGGACGAAGCATATTTTGACTATACTCATCTGCATTTTTCATGCCTTTCCGACAATGCGAACAAACGTTGGTCGGATGAACTGCTGGAGACTTTTGAAATAGACAAAAACAAGATGGCACGTATCGTATCGCCTTTTGAGGTGGTCGGCAGGGTAACCAGGGATTTTGCAGCCGTCTCCGGTCTCGCTGAAGGGATCCCGGTGGTTGCCGGCTGCGGGGATACGGCCGCAAGTACGTTTGGTTCGGGAATGTTCAGCAGGGGACAGGTATTGGACTGTGCCGGTACTGCATCGGTGCTGTGCAGCGTCGTCGACAGCTTCGTGCCGGACACGGGGCATGAAACGCTGACGATGATGAGGAGCCCGATCGATGGCCTCTTCCTGCCGCTGGCCTATATCAACGGCGGAGGGTTGTGTATCCGCTGGTTCCGTGACACGCTGAGCGGAAATCCTGCCGCGGGCTATGATGAACTCGACCAGGAAGCCGCTGCAGTTGAGCCCGGCAGTGAAGGATTGATTTTTATCCCGCATTTTTCAGGAAGGGCGCTGCCGATCAACACCAACCTGAAAGGAGCATGGCTCGGGCTTGATTTCAAGCATACCCGCGGGCATATGTACAGGGCGGTTATGGAATCGGTTGCTTATGAATACAAGTATTACCTGTCTGTCCTGCGCAGCCTGTACCCGA
>JAKOPX010000317.1 GCA_029778665.1 Bacillota bacterium
CATCTTTTTGCCCTCACCCGTCAACCAAGATGGACGCTGCGGAGCTATCGGCCTTGGTTTTGGCTCATTCTGTGGCAACGGTCTTTTGCCAGGGTTGCCTTCCAGCACTTTCAACGATGTCGGTTTAGGTTTCCGTCCTCTCTGAGACAAACTATCACCCCCTTTAGCGAATTTCGCGAAATTTTGCGCCGACTTGGCCGCCCGGTCTGGACGCAAAGGGTTGGCAGGATTTTCCACTCCCCTACCCCCTGCACATAGCTTCAAATGGCATTGCTGTGCCCTTTTGCGCTCTCCGTCCTTTTACCGAGTTGCAATGGATACATGCCGCCTGATGATTTGCAGGATCCCAAAATCTTGGATCGTCCGGACCATCAGGTGGAACTATGTGATCAACGCATTCAGCTAAATTCGTACAACCAAGTAATTGTAATTTGCAGAATACATTATCTGGTCTGCTCAGAAAATGTCGGCTATACTTTTGCCACCTGTATGTATAGCCGCGCTGATTAGCGGTTCCTCTGCGCCTGTCGTATTCTTTGTCTTTTTTATGCTTATCGCAATAGCCCTTCGAAACCAGTTCCGGACATCCTGGCTGCAAGCATGGTCGTAATGGTTTATACGGCATCTGTATCAACCCCAATAAAAAAGAGCCCGAAGGCTCTACTTGCTTATTTTGTGAGTTTTGCATAATCTAGAATATCATAATAGCCTGTATTTTCTTCCGTTTCTGTCCAATACAACGCAGATATATGCTTTGGATTAATTAAATCCATCCCAAATTGGATGAACTTGTCAAGAGGTTTCCCTTCTTTGTCAGTAATCATTTCAAGAAGATCTGTCGGTTTGTATTCAAGTTCTATTTTCTTACCATTATCCATGCAAACTATTGTAGTTACTTTTATAGCCATTTAATCATCCCCCTTTCATTACCATAATTCGCCACAAAAGGAGAATATCCTTCTTTTCGAACATCGCCACCTCAAAAACAGCAGTAGAGCCCGGACGTTCTTCGCGAGCGCCGGGCTCTGCCGATAAGGAGGAAGAAGCTGCCGCCCAAATTAGGAGGTCAGAAGTGCAAAATAAAAAGCCCTTTATATATAAGGGCAAATTCAGCTAAAATCGGTACATATTAATGTTCCATTTTTAAAAAAATTTTTTTCTGTTTCTCAATTTTTCTCATTCCTGCTCCCAGCACCCTCCTCGCTCCGCGTGGGCTGATACCGAGCGCGGCCGCGATCTCTGTCATCGTTTTTCCTTCTGCGTAATACATCCACACTACCTGACGCTGTCTGGCCGTCAACATAATTTCCATCACAGCATTTATGTATTTTCTCATCCGTTCCCTTTGCGCATTGTTGCAATTCTCCATCATTTCAGCGTCTTGTGGGTCCAGCGTATAAAAAACGTCGAGACTTTCGCTGGTTGCAAGTGAGTTCTTCGCTTCTCCACCACGAACGGTCATAGTAATGCTCCACCTCTCTTGTAACTTCCCGCAGGTCATTAAGCATGGACCTAAGCGGCTTTAGTCTTTCGTTTAGTTCTTCGATCATTCCGAGCTGTTCAGGGTCACGTGTCCGAGCTTGTAAAAAGTCACGCAGCCTGACCAGTTCTGATATTCTGTTGTCCAACAACTTTATCGCTTGCTTATATCCCGGTACAAGTTCCCTCACGTTGACCCCTCCCAGTCAGTCTTGTCTTTTGTATTCATACATTCCTGCTATTGTGAAGTTACTTAACTTTCACCAAGATGACATATATCTTGCCGCTTTGCACATCTTTGCCGCTAACCACAATGGCTTCGTCACCTTCGTGTACTTTTATTTCAAGCGTTTTCCCGTCCAAGTCTGCATAATCATAAGCAGGTATAACATCTTTTTCAAAAGACTGTTCCATACAATCACCTTCGCAATCTTTATATTTTCAGCAACCTCTCGCGGTTGCTTTCCAGAAACGCAACCTATGCAGTCTCTAGCGTCTTGATGATTCTGTTCAGATACCATGCTGCTTTCTTCAGGTCATCGACCCCGCCCTTGAAGCGGTACCTGCTCAGGTATTTGATTACATTTCCGATGCAGAACCCTTCAAAAAGATCCGGTCCAAGTTTGTCCTGGATATAGTCTATAACTTCAAATTTCCCTGTGGTGTAATGAGGTGGATGATCGATGATGTAATCCGGTATCGCTTTGCTAAGCTCTTTTGCAATCTCTTCCATCCCGGCCCTTGCTTCTTCTATCTCGGCATCGGTCATTCCAACATTTTCATCTTCGTATGCTTCCTCGTATTCTTCCTGATGTGCTGCGATCTTATCTGCGCTTTCGGCTGCAATCCGTTCAAAGTCCTTATGGACCTGTTCAGCAATTTCTTTGATGTCAGATCCGGACTCTTCCACATCAAGGGATATCTCTTCTCCTTCCTGCAGCACAGTAACTTCTGACTTGATGGGCTTTTTATGTCTTCCGGATTTGCCAATAAGCAATGAAGTAACTTTCGCTATCATCATTGATTTTTTCATTTTTGGGTATGCCGGCATAAACTGCTCTGCTATCTCTTCAACACTCATGCCTTCATCTGCCATTTTCTTCACAACATCTTTTGTCAGATGCGCCATATCAGTTCCCTCCAACTCTTTAGTTTTTTTCTCGAATCTACCGATCAGGCTGGTGACCGTCTGAAGTTTTGTCCCGAGTTTATCTGCGATCTCTCCAGGTGTCATTCCCTGATCAAGGAGTGCCTTAACCTTCATCCACGTGACGGCTCTTTGCATTTCATTCTTTGCTTTTTGCCTTTCGTATTTTTCCTTTTCCTTTCTGCCTGCCGGGCTTTCGTAATATTCCTGTATGCACTTGCGTCTTTCTGCTTTCTCGATAGCTGCTACATCAGGTACAGGAGCAAATATTATTTCTTCTCCACTGGCCTTGAAGATCCGGTACCGTCGTGTGCGAAATTCGATGACGTCAAACCTTGTTCTGTATTTGCCGGTATCCACCAGGACGTATGCCGGCCGAATGTCAACTATCCTTCCGGTACAGGCCCTGAAATAACCCTGGATCCTATCTTTTTTCCGCGTTCCTTTCTCATAGATCTTCACTTCATCTCCAATTGCCAGTTCATCAGGCCGCATACGTTCACCTCCAGAGATTTAGTTGCCGGTGACAGGTTGGTGACAAGTTGTGACGGGTTGGGTGACAGGTTTGCGAACCTGTCACCGGCTTACAGCCGACTGCATTTGAAGTCATTTTGGTGACAGGTTTGACAGGTAGTTTTCAAAAACTTAAGATTTTTATATGCGTATTTTTTCTATACCTTTTCTTTTCTATTTTTATTTTTTATCCATTTTTATAAAAATAGATGGAAAAGGAAGAAAAAATAGACCCCAAACCCGCTTGGCTCTAAGGCGGTGACAGGTTGCAAAAACCTGTCACCAAACCTGTCATACCTGTCACCCATTTTACAAATCCTCCCAACGTTTTGGCAGACTAAGATCTGCCGGATCATAAAACTCCATCTGCTCATACGTCTTTTTACCTTCGTATTTCCAATGCAAGAACGACTTGGCCAGGTCGGTGAACCTGATACCTTCCCAGTAACGAGCATACTTATTGCGATCTTTTTGGAATCCGCGCTCCTGCAGCTTCCGCGCCAGTTTTGTTGCCGATACCGGGCGCAGTCCGTTCTCCGCGCACCAGGACGAATACACACGGTAGAGATCTGCTGATGAAACAGACGAGGCCGAATCAGCGATTACGCACTCATCCAGGAAGGCCTGCAGATTGTCCATTTCGATCCTGTACTCATCCGTGGCCATACGGACTTCTTCAGGAGGCATGAGCCCATAGCGCTGCCAGGCCATACAACCCTGAACCGCCCAGGCCAGCACACCCGGCAGCTCTGCACGGAGCTTGTTCGGCAGTTCTGTGTCCTGCTCTTCAGCCGTGATGTATGCCCTGAACGGTATCAGCATGATCCTGCGCCAGATGCCGATATCGGTACCCTTGATCACAGGCTTGTGGTTGCACTCCATCCACAGCTTGAACTCGGGAACGAACTCGAACGGTTCCTTGTACAGCCGCTTAGCCATTAGAGGAGCTCCACCTGTGATCTGTTTCACCAGACCTTCCTCGAGGCGGGCGCCTTCGTTCGGTTCGTCGGTCGTACACATCCGGGCCCCGGGGAGCCTGGCGATCTCGCCCATGCTGTTGTAGTTGTACTCCCTCGAAGTGAAAACCTTGTCCGAGGCCTTACGTACATATTCGCCCAGCATGGAGCGGATAGTCTCGATGAAAGTCGACTTACCGTTTTTGCCGGTACCGTACAGGATAAATATGCACTGCTCCTTTGTAGATCCCGTCAGCGTGTACCCAATGGCCCGCTGGATGAAGTCGATCAGGTCTTTGTTGCCCTCGAAAATCCTGTTGAGGAATGATTCCCAGGTTGGTGCCTTTGCGTCAGGATCATACGGTACTGGCAGGATCCTGGTGATCATATCCTCTTTTCGATGCAGCCGTAGTTCTCCGGTCCGCAGGTCCAGTGTCCCGTTGGCACAGTTGAGAAGGAATTTGTCACGGTCGAACCATTCTGGCAGTGCCGCGATGCCGGGGATAGACTCGGCTTCTCGGATCATGCTGTCCTTCTTGCTGGCGTTCCTGGACCCGCACAGCCATTTGTAAAGTTCCTTGCGCTTTTTCTCGTCGGCAATGAGTGATTCGTACCGGTATATTGCCGTGATTGCTTCATCGGCCAGGGTTCGGATCTGCCGAAGCGTGTCCTCGCGCCAGACTTTGCCATCGTATATGTACCAGCCCTTCATCACGTCATACTTCAGGATCTCGCCATACTTCTCAACCAAGCGCTGGGCGTTCCACATGTCGTTGTATGGTCCATAGATCCACTCCGGGAGTTTCTCCGGCGGAGGTTCTCCGATATAGTCCAGACCCTGGTCGATTTCCGGCGGTTCTTCCTGTTTGGACCGGGACTTTTTCGGTGCCGGTGGTTCGTACACTTCCCTGCAGTCTGCAATCGCGCGGGCAATGGTGATCTGGCCATACGTCCCTGCCTCACCCCGGCGCTCGTCCCATTTCTTCCGGTACAGCCCGGACCGGCGGAAGATCCTCTGCATCTGCTCGGCATCACACCGGGAGTAAAAGGCCAGCAGGTTGCACAACGCAATATCAGCTTCGCTCTGGCTGGCATATCTGCCCTTCCAGTTGCCGTTCATGAGCTCCGCGAACAGGTCCCCGTTTTTTGCATTGAGCGCGATCTCGATTACTTTTTCATCATCGAGAAAAACTTCAGAATTTGATGCGTTTTTAATGTTTTCCGCTTCATTTTTTTGAGTTTTTTTAGTTTCTACGTATTTAGCATGAACGATAGCCAGTTGTTCAGTGCGCTCCTCGATCTCTGTGTGGGCATCGTCCAGCACCCGGCCGGTCATGCAGAAGTACCGTCCGGTCTCATACATTTCGACGGGGTCCTTCCGTCGGCGGCCGGGCGGGAGCTTGCCCTTGCAGATGATATGGATCCCCCTGCCCGACTGGCTGAGCTCCGTGTAGCTGTCGAGAGTAGCGATGATATCCCTGGCCAGCTCCGTCAACTCACCCGTCTCCGGATTCCGGCAGTCGTCGATGTCCACACCGACGATACCGTCCCCGTTGAACACAAAGCCAATGCCGGGATAACCTGCCGTGACCATCTTGTCATGTGCGGTCCAGTAGTCGGTCCAGGTCTCGGGATTGTTGCTCATCGCCTGTCCGCCGGTAACCGGGTTGATCGGTATCTTTGTTTGTTTCCCGTTCCGCACGACCAGCTTCCAGCAAACCCATCTATCTATTTTCTTTAGTTCCTCAGGAATGTTGTTGAAGTACATTTGAGCAACCCCTTAAAATGGAATGTTCAGTGCCTCTTTGAGCTCTTCATTCGTAATGCCGGCCTTGCGAATCAGGTCGCTGATAAAACTGTATGTGTGCAGCAATTCAAGATACATCGGCCGGTACTGCATTTTCTGTTCCATAGGTACCGAATCATCATCAAACCATTTGCTCATTTTGACCATCGTGTTGTGCGCCTTCTTGAGCGTGTCGATCAGGTGTAGTTTCTCCCATTCTCCAAGCTCGATGCTGCATGTATTGTCACGGTTGAGTACGACTTTGAAAGTTACGCCTTCAGCCATATCCGTCACTCCTCCTATGGCATCTTTTCATATGCCTGTGGCGGCGGGCTTGCCGGCCTGGCCGCTGCAGCTGCTGCCTGCTGTTTCAGATCCTGTATAGGGTACCCGTTTCCGGGCTGCCCCTGTGTCTTTGGTGGCTCCGGTGGCACCTCCGGCGGCGGTGGCGGTGCAGTTGTGTCATCCTTCTTGCTGTCAGCGAAGTCGACCTCATCAGCAACGATCTCAGTGATATAGTGCTTCTGACCATCCTGGTCCTCCCAACTGCGCATTTCTACACGACCGAACACTATCACCTTGCGACCTTTCCGGAAATATTTGCTGCAGAACTCCGCTGTGGATCTCCACGTGACTATCGGAAGAAAATCCGCCTGAGGACCGTTTTCAGACTTGTACCGGCGGTCGACCGCCAGCGTGAATGTGCACACTGGCACGCTGTTCGCCATTGTGTACCTCAGTTCCGGATCTTTTGTCAGCCTACCTACTAACATGACCTTATTCATTCCAACCCCCTCCTACACGTTGTTTTTCTTTTGTATTTTCGGGCTCAGCGGGCTCTCTGTCGGCCGGCTTCTTGCCCCACTTGACGAACATCCCGCAGTCCTTACAGTCTATCCTGGAATAGTGCGGACCATGGTCCATAATGGTTTCCATGAGATCTATGCTCCCGCACCATCTACAAGCATCTCTCATGCCAGGTCACCACCTTCGCACTTTGGGTCCACCGATAACCTGGCAACCAAGCTTCAGGTATACTTTCTTCCTCTCCCGGGCCCAGAACACCATCTGCCTGACCTTGCTGTCATAGATGTCATACACCACAGGCTGAGACTTGCCCTCGTACGGCCGCATGATCCGGCCAACCGCCTGCTGGATCGATGTCTTGTCCCTGTGTGGAGTGATGAGTATCAGCCTATCGAGCCTCGGAATGTCCAGGCCCAGTTTGGCCAGCTGATATGTCGCAAACAGGAACTGGTACTTGCCGGCACGCATGTCGGCCATAATCTTTTCGCGCTCGCGCTTCGGCGTTTCACCGCAAACAAAGACAGCTGTGAAACCATGGTCTTTGGCCAGTTTCGTAAGCCTCGTCAAATGCTCTAAACTATCGCCCAGCGCAAGGCATGAATTGTTTTCCCGGATACAGTTCTTCATGATCCACAAGATAGGATAGTCTCGTTCCAGGTCTTCCCGCATTGCCTTATATAACTGCTGTATGTTGAGCATTTCGCCTTCCGGTGTCTCATACTCGAAATCCGTTTCGATGAACTCCACCCTCGGCTTCATGACCGGGAGCCGCGGATCATCCTGAGCAACTTCATAGATTTTCGGGCCAATGATATGGAACATGGTCTCAATCAGTCCGTCACTCCGGTACTCGCTGGCCGTCAGACCAAACCTGTAATATGCCGGAAATTGAGATATAACTGATTCAAACATCCGGGCGTTTTCCTCGTCTTTAAACACCAGATGAGCCTCATCGACAACAACACAACCAAACTTCCACTTAATCTCCGAGAGATCTCTCTTGTACAACGTCTGTACTGTCGCAAAAGTCATGTGGGATCCTATTGACATATTTTCCGCCTGAATTATACCGACCTGATCTCCAGAGAGGCCCAGCCTGGTCTTGGCCCGGTCCATGCTCTGTTTCAGCAGATCCATCGTATGAGTGATCCAGAGTGTGGGCTGTTCTAACTCAGCGATAATACCCATAGCCGTCTCAGTCTTGCCGGCGCCGCAGGGCATAATGATAACTCCCTGCTGCCATGCTCCGGCCAGATGCACCGCCGGTGCCTGGTAGTCTCTCAATTGTGGCTTTTGTGGGAAGGCAACCGGATTCAGGAGAACTCTCTTGTCGATCCTGCGCCCAGGACAACCTACCCTGGACATCAAATTCCACAGCCGGGCATAATATCCGCGCGGCAGTATATACTGTATCTGACCATTGACCTTTCGCTCGCTCCACAGCTTGAAGTATTCCGAGCCCCAAGTCCAATATCCGAGCCCTATTGCTTTTTTTCTTGTGTATGCCGGGTTTTTGATTGTGAGCTCCGTTTTGATCTGCCCTAGAAAATTATCAAGAACATCCTCAAGGCGAAGCATATTATCAATGATGATTTTCATTTGTTTTCTAGCCTCCTTTTAAACCAACTCATATCCCATCCGCTGCCCTTACGCGGAAGCTCCGGAAAGTCCAGCATATTGATGCTACCCCGGCGGCCTGAGCATACATCATCCCGGACTGCGTGCCACGGAATCAGGAACGCCCGCTTTGTGTTCTCTGTCAGCCAGATCCCGATGATGTATGCGTGATCCTTACCGACCAGCTGCATGAATCTGTCCAGGCCTCGGCGTTCGTTTAGTGTGATACTCTTAGTGTTATAATCAATTTTTGGTTTTTCCCGGACTTTGACCTCTATCGCATAACCCCCGCCCGGCGGAATGATCAACTTGTCAAATACGGTACCGTAGCCGGCATTGATCAGCTTGTGGTTCCAGAGTCCGACGGACCGGAGAGAGGCCGTTATGAGGCTCTCCCCTTTAGCCCCGCGCTCCTGTTTTTGCTTTTGTGTGATTTTCTCCATCTGCAACCTCCCTGACGTAATACAGAAATGGCCTTAGTTCCTCTCTGCTTGCTCTCCGGCGTTTCTTGATGATTTTTTCATTCAGGGCCTGACAAACTACTTCTGCCCGATTCCGAGACTTGTAATGTCCGAGAAGCGGACCATTGCCAGGACGGACGATTTCGTACTTGCTCATAACCGCTTCACCCTGCTACCGTTCTCTGTCTGTTCAACATAGATCTGTTGCGGGAAATGGTTCTTCATGTTTTCGTCGTGGGATATTGCCAGGATCCTCATCTCAGGATAGCGTTCATGGATCGCAGCCAGAGCGGCGCAGTATGCGTCCACACCTTCTGCATCGAGGAAAGGCGGCTCATCGACAAACATCATCCCCAGCTGCAGCCCAACTCGAGACGCCTTGATCATGGCAAGTGCAAAACTGACCGCCAATGCAGCTCGTACCTTCTGTCCGCCGGACCTGCTCAGGTATGGCAACACACCATTGTCGACGTCATTGATGATGATATCGAGTGTAGCCACTTCTTTTGCTTTGTTGCTCTTGAGGGTTTTTTCAGTGACAAACTCCACCCGCATCCGGCCACCGGTCATCTGTGACAGGATATCATTTGCTGCAGCTTCGAGTTCGGGCACGATATCCCGGATGATTTGATACGGGATTCCGTCCTGGCTGAAAGCCTGGGCCAGTATCTCAAGGTTGGCCGCATGACCGGCAGCTTTCTGCAGTTGCTCCTGTTTCTCTTGTAGCTTCTGCTTTCTGGCCTCAAGTGCTTTGAGTTCTGCATTGATACGCCCGATGCGCTGATTGAGTTCAGAGATTGATTTTTCAAGCATCTGCACAAATGTTTCTGCCTGATATTTCTCTTTGCTAAGAGCTTCCTTGTCGGCCGTCAGGGCGGTTAAGTTCAGCCTGTCAATGATCTGATCACACCGCTTATGCAGATCCTCGATGTCGGCAGACAGCTGAGCGATCGTCCCTTCTGTGGATTCGACAAACTGTTTTGCCTTCGGGATCTCATTTGCCAAGTGCTCATATCTTGCCAGTCTTTCAACTCTTGCTTCGAGTTCTGCTGCTTTCCTTGTTTGCTCTTCGAGTTCCTTTATTTCTGGATCCAATATAGCCAGCTCTTTTTCAATTTCTTGTTCCCTTTTGAGAAGTTCTTCTCCCCGAACCTTCAGCTGTTCACCCGTTGCAACTTCAGCTGCCAGTTGTGCGAGTTGCTCTTTTGCATCACGGTACGTCCTGACATCTTTGATCACGGCATGATGATGTGCCAGATCATAGTTGAGTTCATCGATTTGTTTCCGGATTGCATCAGCTTTCCCTTGCAGTTCTATCAGTTCAGTTTTCGCAGCTTTCGCTGACTGCAAGAATTTGCACTGAGCCCGTCCAACATCGATACAGCCCGAATCTTTCAGCATTTCTGTCTGGCTTTGCAGATTTTTTATCTTGATGCTGATGCTGCTCAATTCATTACACAGTTCCGTATGCTTTGATTTTTTCAGTTCGCATTCTTCCAACTCTTCTTCGATGCTATTGAGGCTCTCGACAGTGTGACGAAGCTTCTCCTGTTTTTCCAGCTTACACTCAATCACACTCAGTTTATCGAGCACAATCTGCCGAGCCCGGCGCGTTTCGATGAGTTCCTGATTGTGCTTGATCTGTCTGGTTTTCTTGTCGGCCAAGAGCTGCAGCTTCCCGTCCAGTGCTGCAAGATCCAGCCGGGCTTGATTGAGTTCAGCGTATTTCTCCAGGATGTTCTGCTCATTCTGCAGGAAGCTCTTCGTCTCTTCTACACGGCGCTGGAGGTCGTCGCGTTTTTGCTTCTTTGCTGTGTAGGCGTCTGTGATATCCTTCAGTTCATTTTGCAGTCTCCGAGCCTCTTCCTCATACCCGGCAATGGCGCCCAACTTCTCCTGGATCTCGCTCAGCTTGTTCTTTGCCACGGCAAGGTCATCCTGAGCTACGTGCAACTCGACTTCCGCCATCCGTCTTTCCGCGTGGAGATCTTCCTCGCCGGCAACCTCATTCTCAAGTTCGGCGATCTCTTCCTTGCTTGCCCGGATCTCCCTGTTTACGTCTGTCAGCTTTTCTTTTGTCAGCTTCAAGAGTTCATCATATATCCCGAGGCCCAGCAGGTTAGCCAGGACAGCCATGCGCTCGCTCTTGTCGGCCTCCATGAATTTGCCATACTGGTCCTGCATGATCAGTACGCAGGACTGGAAGGTGTCACAATCCATGCCAAGCAAGTCGATGATTTTCTGCTGGGTATCAGTCATGCGATCGCAGCTGTGGTCAACCCAGACATAGCCACTGTCGCCCTTAGTTCCTTCTCCATAATCAGAGAATGCGAATTCACGTTTTGCCAGCGCCAGCGTGCCCTTACCGGACCTCTGCCTGGTTCTTGTTACTCTCCAAAGGTTATTACCGAGCTGGAAGGTGAAGCTGATGCTTCCGGACTTTTCGTCATTGCGTATCCAGCCGGTCAGTTCGTTTTCCCTGGTCTTTTCATACAGACAATCAGTGATGGCATCCATGAACAGGCTGGACTTCCCGGATCCGTTCTTGCCATTGACCATGGCGAAATAGATATCCTGGAAATTGAATGTTTCTTCAACGTACGAGCGGTAGTTACGGACCGAGATCTCCACAGGGAGGAACAATCCGGAAGCGGTACCCATCGGCATGCTCGCCTGTGCCTCGGCAATGATGCCGGATACTGTTTCAAGCAACTGGACTACTTTTTCAGGCTCAACATTTTTTTCGTCCAGATACCTCTGCAAGCACGATTCTACGGTCATCTTCTCGTGGAATGCATTTTGGTTGACGCTGGCCGTCACCTTCTCCGGCCTGATCTCGGTTACATAGTAGGCGCCGGCAGCATAGAAATCCTGCTCGAGCTTCTTTTTATTGAAGGCTTTTTCTGTCTCAACATCGCAAATATAGAGGACCCGGACGACTTTATCGCGGTACTCATCCTCATCAATACACCGAGTTATAAGTCCTTCTTTTTGGTAGATGCTAATTAGGCCGGAGTCCCATCTTTCAGTTTTGAACTCCCTTGCCGGCATCTCAATGAATCTGTGCTCGTATGTGATAGGTGATTGAAATGTGCCAAGTTCATGGATCCAGAAGCCCTTTCTATGCCCTTCATCATTGAAAGTGAAAGCATCTATCGATCCGGCATAGAAAACGGGCTTGTAGCAGTTGGCTACCTCCTGAGCCTTGTGGATGTGCCCCAGGCACACCAGGTTAAACGCGCTGGCATCCAGCGCAGCTGCCGGTAGCACGACTTCATTTGCTTGGAATAAATGCTCGCCATTATCCAGTTCAGCCCCCACAACAGTGTGGTGAGCCATCAGAACCGATGGGATATTCGGATCCACCTGGGCCGACAGGCCGGCTACGATATTGGCCAGTTCCTGCGAAAATACTTTGATCTCTTCCTCGGCTGACATTCCCGGGAACTGCGCACGGAAATGGCCTTTATCAAAGCCAGGCAGGCCAGCGACCTGAATATCACCTGATTTTGTAGGTACAATAGTGATGCCGGGAGCGACAAAATATTCAACATTCTTTGTCAGTTCTGACAGTATGCTGAATTGTGACCTTCCGTCGTGATTCGGGGTACCATAGAGGACAACAACAGGAGCGATCTCCCCGAGCCTGTTCAGATACGTGGACGCTACTGCAACTTCCGTCAGGGCCCTGTCTGACCATACACGCGCCTGGTGGAATATATCGCCGCATACCAGGATAATGTCCGGCTGTTCCTTCCACGCAGTTTCAAGAAGCGCATGCAGGCATTTCATTGTGTTTTCCATTCTCTTCATCGGATCATCGCACTGGGGCCCGACGTAGGCTCCCAGGTGCCAGTCAGCAGTGTGGAGTATCTTCATGCCTGCTTCCCTCCCTGCTTTCTGGCCGCCTGCTGGCATTTCATGCACAGCGGAGCACCGAATTTATTGGCGCTGAACTCATATACGTTCCTGGCAATCTGAACTTCGCACTGGCTGCACTGCAGGATTTCCTCTTCCTGCTCTTCCCAGGGCATAGGGTCCGGCGGGCCGGCCTCGTAATCTTCATCGATGATCTCTCCAGTTTCCGGATTATAGTCATGGTGTTCTTCCGGCAATGCTTGTGCCGCACCCGTGCTCAGCTGCAGGCCGGAGCCATACAGAAGGTTGCTGCTGGCTATTGCGCCGGCAATGAGTGCCTTCTTGACATCAGCATCCCGGCTATCCAGAACAGGGTACACAACGATGAACG
Organism: Bacillota bacterium; assembly: GCA_029778665.1. Taxonomy (GTDB): domain Bacteria; phylum Bacillota; class Clostridia; order Acetivibrionales; family DTU013; genus DTU013. The sequence goes on from JAKOPX010000317.1 coordinate 13,016, forward strand.
GCTTCTGGAGTTCTTCGATTGTATACGCGCTCTTGATCGACAGGCCTTTTCTGATGCAGCGGGACAGGGCTTTGCTTTCAGCATGCTCGTACGCAAATGCCTTTGTCTGTCTGAGCTGACCTTCTTTAAGATGTGTCATGTTGCTGAAATCCATCTCTCTTGTTGCCTGGACCAGCCTCCAGCCTCCGGAAAGTTCGGGCAGCTTGATTGTCACCCTGACAGCGACATTAGACCTGGCCGCACAATTTCCACATGCCGGAGCCTTGCCGGTTGCTTTCACGATCTCGATGCAGTTCTCGCAGATCTTGGACCTGACCCTGGTTGACTCTACTATCTGGCCATTAGCGGCCGTAAATAATTTCAGCAGAGCCTTATGGGTAAGGGCGTACATTTTAGGACCGTTCTGTGTTTCAGCGTTTTTCTCTTCATATATATCCCTGTCATTGAGATCCGTGGATATCCTGACCTGGTTAACAACCAGCCTGTAGATTGGGTTGACTTCCTGGATGCTCTGGACCGGTATTAAAAGATTGAATTTATCCTGGGGGTAATCGTTGATGATTTCATAGATCTGGTTGCTCATTTACATTCTGACCTCCTTTGTGATATCTTTTAAGTGGAACTGTTTTGCTTGGCCAGCCATTTGCTGACTACCGCTTCCTCGAGCATTGCGTAGTCCCTGGCTGGCATTTCTATTTCTGTCTTGCTTCCGTAGTAGTTTCCGTCATACTCAGTGAGCACGATCGTGATGTTTTCCGGTGGTCCACTGGTGCGGTCCTCGATGATATCCGCATCCCGGAGCTGTTCGACACGCATTTTCATGTTGCATCACCTGCCTCGTAGTTCTCGCAGAACAGTAACTCTGTCGATTCTGTATCTCCATCGGGTGTGATGTGCTCAACATTACAGTTACTGAGCGTTACTGAATCAGGACACTCACAGCCTGTCTCCGGGTTGTTGTATTTGCATGTGTCCCAACCGCAATTGACCTCTGGCATCCTCAAACCCTCCTGTCGTAGTGTTTTGGCTTGATCAACCTGATAGTTTTGCTTTTGAGTGCTGCTTTGCGCCGCGCTTTCTCGTATACCCTCCCTCCTTCGAAGCTGGCGACTACTGAAACAAGCATCAGTATGGTTACAATCCATTCATGCATTATCTGGCCTCCCTTCTATTAGCCACACGTCATGTTTCTCGTTGCCTATGTTCCAAGCTGTTTCATGATCTGCACAGTAAATATCAATTATCTTGCTGTCATACTTGTCCCGGACCCACTTGGCTGTCCGGTCCTGTACTATGTACTCACGGCCATCTATCATGATCCGGCTCCCCAGCGGAAGCCATCCGGCCACTGATACACCAGGCGTAAGCTCCACGCCGGCGGCCCCATAGACTTTTCCGTCTGGCCGGTTCTTTGCCCAACGACCGCAACATTTCTCACAGCTGCAATATCCAGTGACGGTGTACTCACCGAGGTACGTTATCTGCTGAGCTTTCCGTTCGCCACCACGGCCGACCATCTCCCCCTGCAAGGAACTCTTCTGGAGTTCCCGGATCTGACGTGAAAGTTCGTCGATGTGGGATTCCTGAACAGCTTTTTCCTGCTGTATCTGCTCTATCTGAAGCTGCAGTTCTTGGCTCGTTTTTCTCAACTTGGCGATTCTATCGGCCATAAGAAACAAGAGTGCGAAAAACTCGACTAAGCAAATGATAACTGGCAAAATGATGGGTAACGCACTACGTTTATTCATTGCTGCTCACTCTCCCGTATACTTTTGTAGTACTGGCAAGCGGGATCCTCGAAGTCGACAAGTTTACCCGACATAGCGCACAGGGCTTTCCCATCGTCCAGCTGCTCATCAGAAACCTGGTCCATGTCAGCGTGTATGCACTCTCCGCAACGGCCGACAGGTAGAGGTGCAGTAGTTGACTCAGGTTCATCTTTGACATGTTCTCCCATCTTCTGGAGCATGGTCGCTGTAGCCTTGCGGTACTTGATGTAGCTTTCCGGATCGGTTTGCTGTATTTCTTTCAGGGCTGAAAGCAGCTTTTTGTATGTATCAACGATGATATCGAAGTAGACCTTGTATCTCTGTGCAGCATCGTTCTTGGCCAGTTCTGCCTTTTTGCGGAGTTCCTCAAGCTCCTTTTGGACCTCGTCGGGTACTTTCTCCACGGTTATGGTATCAGTGGCACTTATTTCGATTGGTTTGCTCTTCAGCTGCTCTTCGAGTTCGTCTATTCTGTCCTCAGCTGCTTTCCGGGCCGCTTCAGTTTTATTTAACAGGTCTCTAAGTCTCTTGACTTCATCGTCGTTATTGGCCTGCTGCGCTTCCCTGAGCTTTGTCTGGAGCTTTTCCGTTTCTTCTTTTAGTTCATTGTTCTTCTTTTTCAGTTCGTCCTGGAGCATTTTGACGTCCGCCTGAGTGTTCCTGAGAACCTGATCTTTTGTGCGGAGTTCCGACTCTAATTCCTGTCTCTCTTTCAAGAGCTTTTCAGCGTACTTGGTCCTCTCTTCCACTATCCTCTGTGCATTTTCATATTTCTGCTTCCATTCCTTGACGGCCGCCTCAACCTCCCGTGTAGACATATCTTCAAGATCATGCTGCTGTATAAATTCATTGCGCTGATCGGCAGGGACATCGAGAAGCGCATAGATTTTCGTCGGCGAGAAATTTCCCAGCGCTGGGAATTTTTCTGCTTCCTTAGCAGCATTCATGAACCGATAAGCCGTGGACTTGCTAAAATCAACTTTTTCTTTCAGCCAGTCCAGGAAACGCTCACCCTCGCCCAATTGCTCTTTTGCTTCAATCAGTCTTTTGCCAATCTCTATTATGCTGTTAGCAGCTTGCGCCTTATAAAAGTTGATCTCTGCCTCTATCAGTTCAAGAGGCCTTGCCAGTTTGTCCATATAACCCTCCCCTTTCGGATCATGCCGGTACAGTTATTTTTACTTTCTGTCCTTTTTTCTTTTGGAATATTTTCTCTTCGGTCCAGACCTTCAGGAACTCATCAATCTCAGGAGTAGTGGAACAGTTGTTCATTCCCCTGGTCTGGATAATGCGGTCTCCGAACAGTTCGAGTGTGTAATAAGGCTGGTCTGGATCAGTTGCTTTTCTGATGAGAAAGATGCTGCAATATCCGCTCGCATGCCTTTCGGCATATGTGCCGACACAATGATGGAGTGCTTTACCTTCCTCTATGAGTTCCCTTACCGATTTGACTGGTCTGATAATAAGTCCGCCATACTCAAATCTGTATTTCTTGCTCAGTGTTTCATATCTGACTTTGAAGCTGAATTCGAGCTTCTCATTTTCTTTAACTTTTACCTGTGCAATCGTGTTTTGATGCGCTGTGTAAAGGTCTTTGGGGAACAGGACACGTTCGCTTTTCAGGTCCATTTCAAGTGTCATACAATCCCTGAGATAATCCCTGTAATTGACCAGGGTATCGCTCAGTGAATAAAAATGCCTCCTGACATTCAGGTCATTGCCCTTTTCATATTGCTTTTTGAGATAGTTGAATGTTTTTCTCAGGGTTGAGTATTTTGTAAGTAGAGGGATGTCACGGGGATATACGTATGTTAGTACTTTTTCGACCTCCTTGAGCTCCTGGATGGTATATCTCTTTTTATCTTTCTTATTCATCTGATACAATCTCAGAAATAGCGGACTATCCACAGATATGCCCGAATTACGCAGCAGCTTCAGATCGGCCCGATTTATCCTGAGCATCTTGAATACGGTTTTCCCCTTCCAGTTGACGGCACCATATGTTGGGGCCCCGGTGAGCTTAGCTTCAATCAGTCGCTTAAAGCCCAACTTGGTTAGATACTCAACCGTCCTTGGATATTTTGAGAATAAGTCGAAAAATTTGACCGCGCCCTCGTCGTTATATGACTGCCAGCAACTGTATTGAAAAGGTGTACCTTCTACTGCTCTTTCAATGCTGTCTATTGAATAAGCCGAAATACCTCTCGTTTGGTTATAAAGCTGCCATGTATGCAATTCGCTATAGATTGTGGTTGATGTTTCGAAATTATCCCATCCTGCAGCATGCATTTTGCGTTGAATTTCATCATAATATGTATATCTGCTCAACATAACGCTTTCACCGATTTTGAAGACATAAAGCGTTTTATCAATGAGCTTGGGCTCTACGCTTTTGAAATCTTTAACTGTGAAATCTTCAACACCATAAATGCCTCTGGCCACGATAGCCTCAGGGTCCACAGCGGACTTTTCATAATAGATAAAGTAAACTTGATTGATCATCCTTGTCCGGCTAATACCTGATGATTGAACAGTGACTTCTTCTTTGCATTTCGGGCAAATAACTATATATTTATGATGCAGTCCTTCGGTTTTGAACTCGTTCTTGCATGCCGTACAATAACCGTACTGCTGCTTTCCTTCTCTCCAAGTAAAGATATAATCAGGAAATAGCTTATTAGCGAACTCCAAGATTTCCGGACTATATTCTTTATTGAAATGCTTTAAATAAAGAGATGCCCTGATTGAACTCATAGCAGATCCTCCAGTCTTAGATCGAACTCCTCCCCTGATGTGGATTGGGGCGGTTCAACTGGTACCGGATTGCCGGCCGATGGCAGCTGAGCTGTGGATGCTCCGGAGATTCCAAAATAGTCCATAATGATTGCAAATCCTTCATCTGGCGCAATTACAGCACAATTGCCGACTTTGCGCTTTTCAGCTACCTTGCGTATTGCATCCAGGCTTTTTTCAATCGATTTGTCACTTGCCAGGATCTTCTCTGCTGAACTCGGATTTGATTCCACACGCTTGATCAGGTATTGACCGACTACCTGGATATAAGAGTTGTTTTTGTTGCGGTCCATTTCAGATCTGAGCTTTTCAATGGCTTTTTGCAACATTTACACTGACCTCCTTTGATTGTTCATCTGCTTTGGCTTGCTTTGCCGTCATAGCCGGTATTCCGCACCACGGATCTCCGGGCCTTATTCCAAAAAACTTGCAAGCTTTTCTCTTGGCCTGAGTACTGTTTTTGGCTTCAACTTCAGCTGTCCTTTCCCCGGGAGTTGTGACTATGTGCTTCATTTGGACCTCTCCTCTCTGCTTTGCACACCGGACACAGCTTCCAGGACTTTTTCTGCCGCTTCAACCTGCGCTCCAATGTCCTGTCCCCATCTGGCCAGGTTCGGACTACTTCAAAGCTGATCCCGGCCCCCCGGACTACCTGCAGCAGCCTGGCGCCGTGCGCGGTGCATTCATGATCGTGGATGCGCTGGTCCAGGTTGTCTGTGTATCCTATGTAGTGCCTGGCGTGCTGATATGGCCGCTCAAAGTGGATCAGGTAGACCATGGGTGCCTCTCCCCTTATAGATATGTTCTTGCTCGGGAACTCACAATAACAGAATCAAACTGCAGCGTTTCTTCTTTTATGTTCCCGATTAGGAACTTCAGGAGCAAAAAAAATTGCATCAAGCGTAGTGCCAAGCAGGTTTGCAATCCTGTTACACTCCTGCAGCGTAAAGTCTCTTTTGCCGTTAATTTTTGCGGTGAATGCTGAAAGAGACATTCCAATAGCCTTTGCGAGACTCTCGTAACTAGTATAACCCGCCAGAACCATGGCTGCACGGACGCGCTCATGAGGCTTGGGTTTAAGACGTGACATTTACTTACCCCCTTTGTCTTATGCGATGTTCCCGTTTGGGAACAATCTTATTTTAAACCATAAGGACGTTAAAGTCAATAGAATTTTTCCTATTTGGGAAAGATTTTATTTACAAAATGAGCGATTTATCATATAATGCAAGTGTTAAAATATACACAATTTTAGGAGGTGGACGCGATAAATAACAGGTTGAAAGAATTGATCGACATTCTTGGAATGTCGGTAGAAGATTTTGCAAAAGAATTCGGGATAAACAGAAGCTCAGTTTATAGATATACCGGCGTCAACAAGAAGGAACCTCGGGAATTGCCAATACCCCTCGCTGTACGCATATGTGAAAGATACAACATTAGCTTAGATTGGTTGGCAGGCAGACCCGATGCAGTAATGTACCGCGATAACACAATAAACGCTCTTGTGGAAATTTATAATGGTCTTTCTGACGAATGCAAAAAGGAATTATTTAGCTTTGCAATGTATCTGAGAGGGAGGGATAAAAAAAGTGAATGAGATAAAGACCTCTGTCTTTCAGCGCAAAAACAAAAAACAATGGGTAGCAAAAATAACGTTTCCTCCTGATCCTTATACCGGACAGAACAGACCGCCTAAGACTTTTACAAGCAATCTCAAAGGGAATGCTGGCCGGCAAGAAGTAAAGCGGAAGATGGACGAATTTTTACGGAAATATAAAGAGATCGATATATCTTCTGCGGATACTTTAACAGTGAGAGGCTGGCTCAAAGTATATGCCGAAGTTTATGGCACCAAATGGGAGCAAACAACCAGAGAAGGTTACCAGCAAAAAATTGACAATTTGATCAACCCATTCATTGGAGATATTATACTGTCTCGTGTATTACCAATGCATATAACTCAATTATATAATACCTTACGATCTATAGATCGAAGCAAAAACCCTGATGGCACAATAAATCCCAGAGGATTGAATCCCGATGGCACTCCAAAAATCGGATACAGCGAGAACACTATCTTACAGGTGCACAGAATACTCCACAGAGCTTTTGAAAAAGCAGTCGCGGATAAGAAAATGGAACGCAACCCATGTGATGGTGTAGATGCCCCCAGCCCAGATGAATATGTACCAACGGTTTATAATGAGGAGCTGTTTGTAGAGCTTTTAGAAAAACTTAAAGGCCACCCCATGGAAGCCATAATTCTTATTGCAGGCATGTGCGGGCTAAGACGCGGTGAATTGCTTGCACTGACATGGGAAGATATTGACTTCGATAACGAGATTATATACGTCAGAAGAAACAGGGTCCCCACGCGGAAGTTGGGAGTAATAGAAAAGAACCCCAAAACAAAAAAAAGCCTGCGCAAATTCTCAATACCAAGCGAAATAATGCCGGCCCTAAGACGATGCAGGGGGATCGGGAAAATACTGACCCGGCCTGATGGACAAGAATATCATCCTTCCAGCGTAAGCCAGGCCTTTAACAAATTTCTTAAAAAGAACGGTCTACCCCATATACGTCTCCACGATCTTCGACATTTTAACGGAACCATGATGCTAAAGTATGGGCTCTCCGAGAAAGAAATCATGGAACGTGGTGGTTGGGCAACAACTGCCATGGTGAAAAGGTATCAACACGTCCTGGAGGACATGGATAGAGAAGCAGCAAATAAGCTAAATAATGTGTTAAATGTGAGAGGTAAGTCAGGTGTCTTTTTGGGTGTCTCCTCAAAAAAATAGGCTTCGAGGGAAACCCCGAAACCCTTGGTGCCGAAGACCGGGATCGAACCGGTACAGTGTTGCCACTGCAGGATTTTAAGTCCTGTGCGTCTGCCAGTTCCGCCACTTCGGCATATCAACAATAACATATGATAACACCTGCTTTTTCAAAAAGCAAGTGTGACCAGGAGGCAAATGATTCTAGAAATACTGGGTGGACCTGCGATATCCTCCGCTGCCTCTTTTTGACTCAAAATTCTTTTTCAGGTCGTGGATCTTTTCTTCGCTGTCTTTCAGGAATTTCGCCAGCCGGTCCTCGAACGAGAGGTTCTCGCCGCCGTTTCGGTCCCAGTCTATTTCAGCAGGGGCACTGCCTGCTTTCCGAGGCTCCCCGGGATCGATCGCTTTCCTGATCGACAGGCTGATCCTGCCGTTTTCCATCGATAATACTTTTACCCTGACCTGCTGATTTTCCCTGAGATGATCCTTGATGTCCCTGACATATGCCTCGGCGATCTCTGAGATGTGGACAAGGCCCGTCTTACCGTCGGGCAGTTGGATAAAGGCTCCGAAACTGGTTATCCCGGCGACTTTACCCTCAACTATGCTACCAACTTCAAGCATACAGAAAAAA
>JAKOPX010000318.1 GCA_029778665.1 Bacillota bacterium
ATACACGAAAGAGGATATCATAAGGATAGTCAGGGACGAGAAAGTGGAGTTCATAAGGCTCCAGTTCACCGACATATTCGGCATGCTGAAGAATGTAGCGATCACGGCGGGACAACTGGAGAAAGCCCTGAACAACCAGTGCATGTTCGACGGTTCCTCCATAGAAGGATTCGTCAGGATAGAAGAATCCGACATGTACCTGTGGCCGGACACCGATTCTTTCGTCATACTGCCCTGGAATTCCGGGATCGGGAAAACCGCAAGGCTCATCTGCGATGTATATACCGCGGACGGCGAGCCCTTTGAAGGAGATCCGAGGTATGTGCTGAAAAGGGCTCTGAAAAAAGCGGCTCAGTTGGGTTACGACACGTTCAATGTCGGGCCCGAATGCGAGTTTTTCCTGTTCCTTGTCGATAATGAGGGGAACCCTACTACGATCACCCATGACAAAGCCGGGTATTTCGACCTTGGACCTGTCGACATGGGCGAGAAGGCCAGGAGGGACATGTGCCTGACTCTTGAGGAAATGGGGTTTGAGGTCGAGCAGTCCCACCACGAAGAAGCGCCCGGCCAGCATGAGATCGACTTCAAATACACTGATGCCCTGAATGCTGCCGATGCGATCCAGACATTCAAGCTGGTGGTCAAGACGATAGCGCAGAAGCACGGTCTGCATGCCACGTTCATGCCAAAACCGATTTACGGCATAGCGGGTTCCGGAATGCATGTGAATGTGTCGCTGTTCAGACGGGGAAAGAATGTCTTCTGTGATGAGAGCGGCCCGCTTCAGCTCAGCCGGGAAGCATACTGGTTCATGGGCGGCCTGATGAAAAACATCCGGTCGATAACGGCGCTGACCAACCCGCTGGTCAATTCATACAAGCGGCTAATACCGGGATATGAGGCACCGGTTTACATAGCGTGGTCAGCCAGGAACAGGAGCCCGCTGATCAGGGTGCCTTCAGCCCGCGGAACCGCGACGAGGCTCGAACTCAGATGCCCCGATCCGAGCTGCAACCCGTACCTTGCGCTGGCTGCCATACTTACGGCAGGGCTTGACGGCATCGAAAACAGGATCCAGCCTCCCGAGCCCGTCAACAGGAACCTGTATGACATGAGCCAGGAGGACAGGTGCGCCGGTCAGATAGGCATGCTGCCGGGAAGCCTTGAGGAAGCCATCTGTGAGATGAGGCAGAGTGAATTCGCCAGGGAACTGCTTGGGGATCATATATTCAATAAATATATCGAAGCGAAACTGAAGGAATGCGAAGGATACAAGACGCAGATCAGCAAATGGGAGATAGATGCATATCTTAAAAATTACTGATGGCTTTTTGGATTGGTGGTGTATGTAAATGGCGGACAGGTACCGTCTTGGAGATATAGTTGAATTCCGCAAACCGCATCCGTGCGGGAGCAAAGAATGGGAAGTAATGAGAACCGGCGCCGACTTCAGGGTCAAATGCCTTGGATGCGGACACCAGGTCATGATGCCCAGGCCCAAATTCGAAAAAAGCGTCAAAAAAATCGTAAAGCCTTTCACATCGGCCGACACATCTGCTGACGATTAGGAGAGCAAAAAGCAGAATAACCGTGCGCTGCCGGTTTGCTTCCGGCCTTTCTTCCTGCCCGTTTTTCGTATTCTTTGTGACGCTGCAGAAAATAATAAGCATGACTGTCATTAAGCGAGAAACGGGGTTGATGGTATGTACAGCAGAAGACGATACGGAATGGCTGCAATGCTTGTCACATCCGTTATCACTTCAATGGTCGTAAGCCTGCTTGTGCTTTTTGCCGCATCCAGGCTTTTTACAGCATCTGACGCCGGCGACAGGAGCGGTGGAACACGGCTGCAGTTTTCCGGGATCGGGGCAGGAAATCTCAGCGGGAATACCGGGAAACCGGGAGCGGGTGTTCCCGGCCCGGAGGGAAGGGGCGGAAACAATACGGATAACGGTTTCCAGGCCGGCAGCATGGCAGAAGATACGGATGATATCCCAGTGACCCAGAGGGTTGCGCGGAAAGCCACCGCGGGGGTCGTCGGCATTACGGTCGAAAGAGCCGTCAGGGACAATCTTTTCAGCAGGAACCGGGAGACGGAAGTCGGTTTCGGCTCGGGAGTGATCGTCAGCTCAGACGGCTACATCCTGACAAATTACCATGTGGCAGGCGGAAGGAGCAACAGGATAATAGTATCGCTGGCGGACGGCAGGAATGTTGACGGAGAAGTCGTATGGTCGGATCCTGTACTGGACCTTGCGGCAGTGAAAGTTAACATTACCGGCCTCACGCCGTTGGAACTCGGAGATGCGACGAAACTCCAGGTAGGGGAACATGCAATTGCCATCGGCAATCCCCTGGGGCTCGATTTCCAGAGATCAGTCACTTCAGGTATAATCAGCGCTCTCAACAGGACCATCAGGATTGAGACGGAAGACGGCGTCAATTACATGGAGGATCTGATACAGACAGACGCCAGCATAAATCCCGGCAACAGCGGAGGCCCCCTGCTGAATGCGAAGGGGGAAGTGGTCGGGATCAATACCGTAAAGGTGACGAGCGCCGAGGGGATGGGTTTCGCGATCCCGATCAACATAATGAAGCCGGTCGTTGCAAGGCTCGTGGAAACAGGCAAATTCGAAGAGCCTTACATGGGCATATTTGCATACGACGGGCAGACCATACCGTATATCGACGGCCAGGCGAAGATACAGAAAGGCATCTATGTCGCCCACGTGGACAGAAACGGCCCTGCATACAAGGCTGGGATACGTGAAGGTTGCATAATAGCGAAAGTGGATGGCAATGAAATAAACACGATGATGCAGTTGAGGACATATATCTATTCTAAACTGCCGGGAGACACGGTCAGTGTCTATCATAAAAAACGCGGCAGCAACGAATGGATCACCTCAGAGCTTGTACTTTCGCGCAAGGATCGCGACGGGCTCGTCACAAGGTGAAGATGTGACCGGACAGATTATTCGGATAATTGTACCGGGTTCAAAAAAGCAGGGATGGTGACCAATCTGGCCATTGAAGGGATGCAAGTGCTACAGATGCGGCCGGGTCATGTAGCTCGAATGAGGCATCAGGAACCACAACCGGCAGCATGGACGCTGCCGGCGCTGGTCCCTGGCCATGGACGGCGAGTGACCTGCGCCCTCATTGGAGCAAATGAGCCGGCCAGCAGATGTTAACGAAGCATCCCCAATGCAGGATTGGTCACCATCCCCGCTTCATCCAGGAGCCTGGTGGTTTATATGATGCAACCCGGTCTTCAGCTGAAATGATGTCTGGCATAGTCATCGCCGGATGACGTATAGCCTTGCATCCGGAATGGCAACACTTACTTGTATGAATAACAGGAGGTGGTTGCCATGGCTGAGAAAGCCAAACAACATTCGGATTTTGAGAAAACTTTGAAACTATACCTGAAGCAGGCCAGGGAAAAGCTGAACGGAGACCTGGCAGGCACCAGGGAGGCTATAAGGCTCATTGCCGCAGATAAGACCAGGAGCTTTATCGAGATGACGGACAGGGGCCTCAGCAAGGAAGAGAGGGAACTGCTGAAGACCCTGATCATGACCAGCATGCGCCAGTCTTTCTGCTATGGTTATGGTATCGGCAAATTTGAAGGCAATACCAATGAACGTGTATATCTGTAGGCGGCAATACCGCAAAAAAGCATAAAAAAGACGGCCCAAGAGGGTAATAAAGAGTAAAAAACCGTATTGACACTTTGTTAAGTGTGCTGATACAATATAATACAATCATCTTAAGAAGGACGAAAAGCAATGAAGGAAATAAGGCAGATCTGACTGCGCAAGAGAGCCGGTGGGTGGTGCGAACCGGTGCATAGGATCCTGCGGATAGCTCATTCCGGAGCTTCTTCGCTGAAATCCTGAATTTTCAGGATCCAGGCGGATGACGTTGACCACGTTACAGTCAGGTACTTTTTATTTGAAAGTACTACTGAGGATAAGCATTTGCTTATCGAATCAGGGTGGTACCACGGCGGATTTTCCCTTCGTCCCTGCAGCGATGCAGCGACGAGGGGTTTTTTATAACAGGGAGTTAATGCAATTTCACGCGAAGCTATGGACCGGGCATCAGAAAGCGGAGGGGATATCGGTGAAAATGACGGGCGCAGAAGCTATCATAAAGGCTTTGGAAGCGGAAAATGTCGATACCGTTTTCGGCTATCCGGGCGCTGCCATCTCCCCGTTTTATGACGCGTTGCTGGACAGCGGCATAAAGCACATACTGACGCGCAACGAACAGGGAGCGGCCCATGCGGCCAACGGCTATGCCAGGGTCACGGGCAAAGCCGGCGTCTGCGTCGCGACATCCGGACCCGGTGCGACAAACCTTATCACCGGTATCGCCAACTCGTACATGGACAGTGTTCCCATCATCGCGATCACCGGTCAGGTGAGGAGCGACATGATAGGAACGGATGCGTTCCAGGAAGCGGACATAACCGGTGCGACCGCTCCTTTCAGCAAGCACAACTACCTTGTAAAGAAGGCCGAAGAACTGCCACGTATAATAAAGGAAGCATTCCATATTGCGACTACCGGAAGACCTGGCCCTGTCGTCATCGATATACCTGTTGATGTTCAGAATGCCGTTATAGATTTCAGATATCCTGAGCACATAGATATCAAAGGTTACAAACCGACTATAAAAGGCCATCCGGGACAGATAAGAAAAGCCGCCGCGGCGATCCATGCTGCAAAAAGGCCTGTCATATGCGCCGGCGGAGGCCTGATCACCGCCGATGCCTCGGGCGAAATGCTCGAACTGGCCGAAAGGCGGAGCATACCGGTGGTTACGACGCTGATGGGCATAGGGTCCATACCGTCGGATCATCCGCTCCACTTTGGCATGGTAGGCACCCACGGCAGCCAGACGGCCAACTATGTACTGCACCATGCCGACCTGGTGGTGATACTCGGGGCAAGGGTCGGCGACAGGGCGATCGGTGCGGCAAGCACGCTGGCGAAAAAGGCGAAGATCATACATATCGACATAGACCCTGCCGAGATCGGTAAGAACATCGATGTTACGGTTCCGGTGGTCGGAGACCTGAAACATGTCCTCAGGGATCTGCTCGAGCTTGTCGAGACGGGCGACAGTGCCGAATGGCTGGAAACGGCAGCGGATGTGAGACGTAAAAACAGCAGGAAGACGGAAAGGGAAGCAGACGGCGGACCGGCCGGATGCAGCACTGATGCCTGTGGGAGAGGGGCCGTGGGCATGCAGGCGGCAGATACGGAATACGTGAACCCTAAATACCTGCTTTCGATACTTTCCGATTATCTGCCTGAGGAAGCCGTAGTGACGACAGAGGTCGGCCAGAACCAGATCTGGGCCGCCAACAACTACCGGGTGAGAAAGCCGAAAACATTCATAACTTCAGGCGGCCTGGGGACCATGGGATACGGACTTCCCTCAGCCATAGGAGCAAAGGTCGGCAGGCCAGGCTCCACCGTCGTGGTGATCAGCGGAGACGGGAGCTTCCAGATGTCGATGCAGGAACTTGGCACAATGAAGCAGTACGATATAGATGTGAAGATCGTCCTGTTCAATAACCGCAGGTTGGGAATGGTAAGGGAACTCCAGCTTACAAGGCACGGAGGGAGATATTCCCAGGTATTCCTCGACAGCAACCCCGACTTTGTGGCCCTTGCGGCAGCATACGGCTTCAGGGGCGAGAGGATATCATCGGATGTGCTGGTCCCGGAGGCTCTCAGAAGGATGACAGCAAGCCGGGGACCGTATATCCTGGAATGCATGGTGGATCCGATGGAGCCTACGCTCTGACGCAAATGGGCCGGAGCTGCAGCGAAAGTAACCGGCAGCATTGCCTTATCCATGGAATAAGAACAGTCGTAAAAAACACAGACACCAGCGGAGATCGGGTATACTTATCGAGAAATTCCGCGTTTCATGATCATACAGGACAAATGGGTTTCAGGATCATACAATACCGGGCGTCAAGCCTGACACGAAAGGGGTAAGGATTATGGCCAAACACATATTATCGGTACTGGTGGAAAACCATGCCGGTGTACTGTCAAGAGTGGCCGGCCTGTTCAGCAGGAGAGGCTTCAACATCGACAGCCTGGCGGTCGGCGTAACTGAAAATCCTGAAGTCTCAAGGATGACAATTGTGGTGGACGGCGACGAACATACCGTTGAACAGGTAAGCAAGCAGCTTAACAAGCTGATAGACGTTATCAAGATAAAAAGACTGGACAAACATGAATCGATTTCCCGTGAACTGGCGCTGATCAAGGTTTCAGCCAATGCGGCGACCAGGAGCGAGATAGTCCAGCTGGTGGAAATATTCAGGGCCAAGATCGTCGACGTGTCGAAGTCCACGCTCACCATCGAGGCATCAGGCAGCGAAGACAAGGTAACGGCACTGGAGGATCTGCTCAAACCCTTTGGTATCAGAGAAGTTGTCAGGACAGGCGTTATTGCCATCGAAAGAGGCAATCGGATAATAAAGGTCACAAATAACGAGGAGAGTGATTCGAATGGCAAAGATGTATTATGACAGCGACTGCAGTCTCGGCCTCCTCAAGGGCAAGACAGTAGCAGTTATCGGATATGGGAGCCAGGGGCATGCACACGCTCAGAATCTTAAGGACAGCGGGATCAACGTGGTCGTAGGGCTTGCCCCGGGATCCGCGAGGAGGAAGCAGGTCGAAGAGGACGGCCTTAAGGTCATGGACACCGCAGAGGCTGCAAAGGCCGGAGACCTCATAATGATCCTGACCCCTGACCAGGTCCAGGCCGAGATATATTACAGGGATATCGAGCCTAACCTGAAGGAAGGCGACATACTTGCATTCGCGCAC
>JAKOPX010000319.1 GCA_029778665.1 Bacillota bacterium
CAAGCCTGATGTGCCTGCTTGTGTTCCTCCTTGCGAAAAAACACACCCATGACCTTGGCGTCCTGCAGCAGGCCAACGAGGAACTGCGGGACCGGGCAGACGACCTTGCGGCGAGACTGAGCGCGGGGAGCGAATATGGAGAGCAGCTGCGGTACCTGTCGCAGATCGAGGAAAGGAACACGCTGGCGCAGAAGATCCACGACGAGGTCGGGCATACGCTGGCTGGCAGCATAATACAGCTCGAGGCCGTCAGGCTGATCATGGAAAAGGACGCAAAAAAGGCAGGCGAAATGGTGAGGAACGTGACAGAAAACCTGAAGGAAGGGATGGAGAGCATACGTTCCACGCTGAGGACGATAAAGCCTGCTCCTGAGCAACTGGGGATAAACAGGCTGAAGCTGATCCTGGAAGAGTTCACGCTGAACAACGGGATAGAGACGGAGCTTTCCCACGATGGCAGGCTGGATGTCATTACTCACCTGCAGTGGAACATCCTGACCGACAACATGAGGGAAGCCCTTACCAACTCGCTGAAGCATTCCTCGGCGTCTGCCGTTAGGGTGAAGATAGAGGTGATGAATAAAGTCATAAAGATGGAAGTCAGGGACAACGGGAAAGGCGAAACTGTCATTAAAAAAGGGATGGGGCTTGCCGGCATGGAAGAGAGGACCGGGGTGGCGGGCGGCAAGCTGATAATCGACGGATCCGACGGGTTTTCCGTGATAACGCTGCTGCCGGTGGAAAACGATCCGGGAAGCCGGGAGGCGGATGACCAGCCGTGAAAAGAGCCGCGGACAGTTATTCAGCTATTACGGTACAGGAGGAGCCTATGGCGATCAGGGTATTGATAGCCGACGATGACGCGCTGATAAGGGAAGGACTCAAGATAATACTGCAGAGCGATGACCGCTTCGAGGTGGCGGAATGTGTCGACAACGGACGCAAGGCGGTGGAATACTGCTGTGCTCACCAGGTGGACGTCGCGCTGCTGGATGTCAGGATGCCGGTGTTGGACGGCCTCGAGGCTGCCAGGGAGATCTCTTCGAAAACGGCGACAAAGGCGCTGATACTGACCACTTTTGACGACGATGACTTCATAATAAACGCGGTCAGGTACGGCGCCAGGGGGTACCTGCTGAAGAGCAGTCCGCCCGCGCGGATAATGGATGCCATCAGGATGGTCCATGACGGGGGCACGGTAATGCAGGATGTCGCCATGGATATCATAAAGGACGAGCTTTCATCCGGAAGGAAATGCGGGATACCGGAAGGGATACTGACCGAACGTGAGATGGAAATCGCCGGGCTGGTGGCAAGGGGGCTTTCGAACAAAGACATCGCGGCCAGGCTGTTCATGTCGGAAGGGACCGTGAAGAATTACATATCCTCGATCCTGGCCAAAACAGGGCTCGGGCACAGGACGCAGCTGGCCGTGTATTACCTTACGGGCGAGAAAGGAAACGGGACATAGAAAAGGGACGTCATAATAAAAACATTACTTTAGTCATATAAACCTGTGACCTTTTGTACTAACAAAAGGAAGCGGGTTTTTCTATAATATGGCTGCAGAGGATAATATGGCAGAAGCGGAGGTGTAGTGATGACGATCGTCAAAATGGACCAGGTGACGAAGAAGTTCGGCGATGTTACGGCCGTCGACAAGGTGTCGCTCGAGATAGAAGAAGGCGAGATATTCGGGCTGCTTGGTCCCAACGGCGCGGGCAAAAGCACCGCCATAAATATGATCACCGGGCTGCTGAGCATAGATAAAGGCAGTATCAGCATATACGGGAAAGACGTAAGGAAAGACAAAATGGCGACCAAATCCTATGTAGGTATCGTTCCCCAGGACATAGCGATCTACGAGGATCTGACCAGCCTGGAGAACGTGAAATTCTTTGCCAGCCTTTACGGTCTCAGGGGAAAGGCGCTTGAGGAGGCGGCGCTGGAAGCGCTTGAATTCACGGGCCTGTCTGAAAAAAGGAACCAGTTTCCGAAGAGTTTTTCAGGGGGCATGAAGAGAAGGCTCAACATAGCCTGTGCCATCGCCCACAAACCGAAGATCATCATAATGGACGAACCCACCGTCGGCATCGACCCGCAGTCCAGGAACCACATACTGCAGTCGGTGAAGAAACTCAACGATATGGGCAGCACTATAATATACACCAGCCACTACATGGAAGAAGTCGAAGAAATATGCACCCGCATCGCCATCATGGACCATGGCAAGGTAATAGCCCTCGGCACATGCGAGGAACTGGAAAACATGATAAATGACAGGGATGTGGTGGTAGTGACGATAAGCGACCCCGCTTCAAGGGTCGATGAAAAAAGCATCAGGGAAATACCCGGCGTCGAAAATGTCGATATCGGGGAAAACACGGTAAAAATCACGAGCGCCAGGGAAGTCACCAACCTGGATAAAATAATACAGTATTTTTTACAGAACGATTTCACGATCAAAAGCGTGGAGAGCAAGACGCCTGACCTGGAAACCGTGTTCCTGTCCCTGACGGGAAGGAAGCTCAGGGACTGAAGGAGGTGGACGGCAGGTGACGATACTGAGGATCATAGCCAAGGAAATAAAGCAGCGTATCCGGGACTATAAAACGAATATACTGATGGTGCTCTTTCCCATGGTCCTTATCGTGATACTGGGAGCGGCTTTCAGCAGCGTTTTCGAGAATGGCATCGAAATAGGGGACATCAGCGTACTGTACACGATCGATATCGAAGGCGGCGACCCAATATTCGAGAACGCTTTCGGCACCTTCCGGCAGTATATGTCGGACGGGATGGGGGTGCAGTTCGAGGAAACGTCAGATTTCGAAAAAGGCATCAGGGATGTGGAAGACCGCAGGTTCACGGCATATCTCCATATCACGGGCCGTCCGCTGCGGATAGACATGTACAGGAATGAAAACTCGGGATTCAAATCGGGGATAGTGGAAAACGCGGTGGCATCCTTTCTTGACTCATATGCGGCAATCAATGTCGTGGTCCGCAATGATCCTGCCGACCTTTCCGAAATGCGGCAGCCGGACGATACCGGCGGTGTCAGGGTCACGGCCCTTGACCGCAAAAGACAGCCAGGCTCCACCGATTACTATGCCGTGACCACGCTCACGCTGACCCTGATGTATGCTTCACTGACTGGATTCTGGTGCATAAGGTCGGAAGTCGACGATAAGACCGGCGCGAGGGTGCTCTGCGCACCCGTCCGCAGGTACCAGTACCTGACCGGCAAGATACTCGGCAATATTTTCGTGACCATCATACAGGGTTTTGTCGTCCTGCTGTTCAGCAGGCTTGTGCTGAAGGCCGAATGGGGTGAAGACATGTTTACCGTGGCGGTCCTCATAATCACGTATTCGATCATGACCGTCAGCCTCGGAGCGGCGCTGGCTTTCATA
>JAKOPX010000320.1 GCA_029778665.1 Bacillota bacterium
CACCGGGAGTATAGCTGTGACTCTGGTCGTTCTGCCTTTTTTGGTGATCATGCTTTATGGATCGTTCAGATCATGATTTTTCATCCGCACATACAGCAGGATCAGTTCGTCAAGCTCCCTGCTGCGTTGCTGTACTATCGAACTGGTAAGATGCTCGGATTCGATCAGTTCATGAAGCTCCTTTCTCAGCAGATCGATCTCTTTCTTAAGGTGTGAACAGTAGCAGTCTTTCAAGGCCATTCACCTCCCAGTACGTACATAACGGTGACCTGCCAGCCAGAAACACGCTATTCGGCAATAACGCCCGGACCACATGACCAAAAAGACCTGGGATGAGCCTGAATACATTTTGATACAGACACTGCTTTCCATTTAGTGATTCCATTTCTATTATATTACAATTATATTACGCAATCAACATAATTTCTCCTGTACTGTCAGCATTTGTATGAATTTTTGTCAAAATGCATGCCGCTTTTTCAAATGCCGTCATTTCAACTCCTAAGCGCCCTCTTTCATATTACATTATTTTTATAAATATGCATTTCTGCAAGTTTTTTCGGGAAATACCCGTGTATTTCCCGCGGCATCATGCCGGATTCGGCATTCCCGCGGTCTCTCCGGCACATCACCTTTGGTACCGTGACCGAAACAGGGACGATCATTTCCCGGGTTTGGCACCCACAGCGCCTGCAGTGTTGCGGCTAACGGCATCCGCATTCCGCGCATCCATGGTCCCCGCATGTTCCGCATCCCTGGTTCCCGCATATCCAGGGCCTTTGCCGGCTCCGCTCTTCAGTCCGGCCTCACCCGGTCCCGGTCCCGCCGGGAGATGGTACGGCACCCCCATTATGACCTCTACGTTATGGACACCGTCAGTCGAGAGTTCTACAAATCCCTCGTTGCTGACACGCCCGTCCACGATCATATGTGACACTCCGCTGCAGGAACCGTCAGGATTCCTTATCTCGATGTTGTATACCGCGTTTTTGTACCTGTATGTGATCGTGAACGATCTCCACGAACCCGGTATACAGGGGTCGATATACAGTTTTTCCCCCTTTTTCATGAATCCCGCGATGTACTCGAGGCCGACCCTGTAGAGCCACCCGGCGGCACCGGTGTACCAGGTCCATCCTCCTCTGCCTGCATGCGGGCTTACGGCATATACATCGGCCGCGATCACATAAGGTTCCGTCTTGTACCGCGAATACTCGATCCCGGTCCTCGTATGGTTGATGGGATTGAGCATGTGGAAGATCTCGCCGGCCTTGTTTCCCATGCCCAGCTTTGCCAGGGCCAGCACGACCCAGGCAGCGGCATGCGTGTATTGCCCGCCGTTTTCCCTCACTCCGGGCAGGTACCCCTTGATATATCCCGGCTGGAGATCGCCGTCGTCAAACGGCGGTGTCAGCAGTTTCACGATGCCTTCATCCGCGTCGACCAGGAATCTCTGCACGGCCTCCATCGCTTCCCGGGCACGGGCAGGTTTTGCCATGCCGGATATCACGGCCCACGACTGGGAAATGGAGTCGATCATGCACTCCGGGTTCCGGGCGGAGCCAAGCGGTGTCCCGTCGTCGAAATAGGCACGCCTGTACCAGCTTCCGTCCCACGCTTCCCTTTCGATGCTCTCGATCAGCATCGCAGCTTTTTCGCGGTACGTTTCGGCTCTCCTGAAATCTTTCATCCGCAGGCATATCGGGATGAACCTGTTCAGTATCGTAAGCAGGAACCATGCCAGCCAGACGCTTTCCCCGGTTCCCTCCCTGCCGACGGCGTTCATCCCGTCGTTCCAGTCGCCGCTTCCGATGAGCGGCAGGCCGTGCGGTCCCGTCCTGAGCGAAACATCTATTGCAAGGACGCAGTGGTCATACAGGCTTGCCTCGATATCCGCCTGCCTGGGCTCTTCATACCGTTCGTACTCGCCTTCGGCCAGCAGATTGCCTTCAAGGAACGGCACTCTCTCATGGAGTATCGATTCATCGCCGGTTTTTTCAAGGTATTCGGCGGTGACGAAGGCCAGCCACAGCAGGTCGTCGGAATACCTGGTGCGTATGCCGTTCCCCCTTTCCGCGTGCCACCAGTGCTGTACGTCTCCCTCCCTGAACTGCCTGGACGCATGCAGCAG
>JAKOPX010000321.1 GCA_029778665.1 Bacillota bacterium
CACCGGGAGTATAGCTGTGACTCTGGTCGTTCTGCCTTTTTTGGTGATCATGCTTTATGGATCGTTCAGATCATGATTTTTCATCCGCACATACAGCAGGATCAGTTCGTCAAGCTCCCTGCTGCGTTGCTGTACTATCGAACTGGTAAGATGCTCGGATTCGATCAGTTCATGAAGCTCCTTTCTCAGCAGATCGATCTCCTTTTTAATGTACAAGCAGTTAGTGTTTTTCAAGGCTATTCACCTCCCAGTACGTACATAACGGTGACCTGCCGGCACGAGACACATAATTCGACGCAATAAGCCTGGACCACATGACCAAAAAAGCCTGGGATAAGCCTCAATTCATACTGATGCAGACACTGTCTTTTCATTGGTAACCTCATTTTAATTATATTACAATAGTGTTACACAATCAACATAATTTCTCCTGAACTGTCAGCATTTGTATAAATTTTTGTCAAAATGCATGCCGCTTTTTCAAATGCCGTCATTTCAGGCTCCAGACGTCCTCAGCCCTATTGCCTTGTTTTAAAAAATATACATCCATGCGGATGTTTTGCGGGAAATAGCCGGTGTATTTCCCGTATCTTTCAGGCTGTACGAGGCATTCTCATGGACTTTCCCGGCAATCGCCCCCATCGCCGCGCCAGGCGCGAAAGCAACTGTTTTCCCGGGCTCCTGCCCATGGCAACCGCGGCATACGGACATGCAGCATCGGTACCGCAATGCTCACAGCCTACAATTCGTCCGGGTCCGTTGTTTCCACATTTTCATGACTTTTGGCGTCAGTGCCGTCCGGCCCGGCTCCATCCGGCTCCTGTTCCGGCGGGAGATGATACGGCGCGCCCATTATGACTTCCACATTATGCGCTCCGGAAGGCAACAGTTCGATGTATCCCTCCCTGCTTATACGTCCGTCCACGACCAGATGCGACACTCCGCTGCAGACGCCGTCAGGGTTCCTTATTTCTATGCTGTAGACCGCGTCCTTGTACCTGTATGTTATTCTGAACACCTTCCATGATTCCGGTATGCAGGGGTCTATATACAGTTTTTCTCCTTTCTTCCTGAAGCCTGCAATACTTTCAAGGCCTATCCTGTAAAGCCATCCGGCGGCGCCGGTGTACCACGACCATCCGCCCCTGCCGACATGCGGGCTGACAGCATACACGTCAGCTGCGATCACGTACGGCTCCGTTTTATACCGAGAGTACTCTATGCCGGTTCTGGTATGGTTGATAGGATTGAGCATGTGGAAGATCTCGCCGGCTTTATTGCCCATGCCCAGCATGGCAAAGGCCATCACGACCCACACAGCAGCATGCGTGTATTGCCCGCCGTTTTCCCTGACTCCGGGCAGATACCCTTTTATATATCCTGGCTGGAGATCGCCGTCGTCAAACGGCGGTGTCAGCAGTTTCACGATGCCTTCATCCGCGTCGACCAGGAATCTCTGCACGGCCTCCATGGCTTCCCGGGCACGGGCAGGTTTTGCCATGCCGGAGATAACGGCCCATGACTGGGAAATGGAGTCGATCATGCACTCCGAATTCCTGGCGGAGCCAAGCGGAGTCCCGTCATCGAAGTAGGCCCGCCTGTACCAGCTTCCGTCCCATGCCTCCCTCTCGATGCTTTCGATCAGCATCGCAGCCTTTTCACGGTATATTTCGGCCCTCCTGAAATCCTTCATCCGCAGGCATATCGGGATGAACCTCCGGAGTATCGTCAGCAGGAACCATGCCAGCCATACGCTTTCTCCGGTACCCTCTCTGCCGACGGCGTTCATCCCGTCGTTCCAGTCGCCGCTTCCGATGAGCGGCAGGCCGTGCGGTCCCGTCCTGAGCGAAACATCTATTGCAAGGACACAGTGGTCATACAGGCTTGCCTCGATATCCGCCTGCCTGGGCTCTTCATACCGTTCGTACTCGCGTTCGGCCAGCAGATTGCCTTCAAGGAACGGCACTCTCTCATGGAGTATCGATTCATCGCCGGTTTTTTCAAGGTATTCGGCGGTGACGAAGGCCAGCCACAGCAGGTCGTCGGAATACCTGGTGCGTATGCCGTTCCCCCTTTCCGCGTGCCACCAGTGCTGTACGTCTCCCTCCCTGAACTGCCTGGACGCATGCAGCAG
>JAKOPX010000322.1 GCA_029778665.1 Bacillota bacterium
CATGAAAAAACCCTTGCAAAGCTATGCTGCAAGGGTTTTTGGTGCGCCATCAGGGACTCGAACCCCGGACACCCTGATTAAGAGTCAGGTGCTCTACCAGCTGAGCTAATGGCGCGTGTCTGACGAACACTTTCATATTATAAAGGCACTTAGCATTGTTGTCAATATTTAATTTGTCTGCTCTTCGATACAAATAATGGAGTCCTGATCAAGGGAATAAAGTTGGGGACAGTTCTTAAGATACACAGTCATATAGGGTCATTATCTGTACGATCAGGAAAAAAACTGGCGCAATATGAGAATTACAAAGGATTTATGCAGTTTTATGTAGAATAAATAAATACCATCGAAAAATTGGAACCGGACCAACGATAAGGTGGAGCAGATGAGCAGGTTAATAAATGTCGCGCAACTGGACAATATCATTAAGAAAACAATACAGGCCATAAATGAAAGCAAGTCTGAAATATATGAGATTGCCGAGATATCACGCAGAGAGTGTAAAAGGCTCGAAGATGAGCTTGCTGAGCTTCAGGAACAGGTCAGGCAACTGATAAGCGAGATCGAGGTCCTGGAAATTGCGCTCAAGGAAAGCAAAAGACGTCTGATGCTGATGAACAAGAACTACGCGCAGCACACTGAGGAGGAACTCAAGGAAGCTTATGAAAAAGCCGATAATCTACGCGTAGAGCTTGCAGTCAAGCGTGAGATGGAAAAGTACCTTATAAAGCGGCGCAATGAACTTGAAATCCGGATAAAGGATGCCATCAGGACTGCTCAAAAGGCTGACAAGCTGATCACGCAGGTTGGAGTGGCGCTGGGGTATCTGACAGGTGACTTGCAGGAAGTCAGCCTGCAGCTTGAAGGCCTTCAGCACAGGCAGTTGCTTGGTCTTAAAATCATAAAGGCTCAGGAGGAAGAGAGACAGCGGGTAGCAAGGGACATCCATGACGGACCGGCACAGATGATGTCAAACGTCGTTCTGAAAGCAGAAATCTGTGAAAGGTTGATCGATGTCGATCCGGAAAAAGCCCGCATGGAGTTGCAGAACCTGAAGAAAATCATGAGGGACAGCCTCCAGGATGTCAGGAAGATTATTTACAATCTCAGACCCATGTCGCTTGATGACCTTGGACTTGTGCCGACATTACAGAGGTATGTCCTGACTTTCCAGGAGGAGACGGGCATATCGGTTTCATTCAATACGAGAGGGTCTCAGCCGGAACTGAAATCTGTTATATCGCTGACTGTATTCAGGATCGTGCAGGAAGCGCTGAGCAATGTCGCAAAGCACGCCAAAGCCAATACCGTTGTGATGCAACTGGAATTTTTGGAAGACAGTCTGAAACTGTTCGTTTATGACGACGGCGTCGGGTTCGACGCTGCCAGGCTGAAGGAGAGGAATGAAGATATCAGCAGTGGCTTTGGACTGGTCAGTATGAGGGAGAGGATCGAACTCCTCGGCGGTGATATGAGGATAAGTTCCGAACCGGGAAAAGGTACCCGGTTGAATATAATTATACCTTTGGCACGGGAAGAGGAGGTTTGTGATGGAGAGCAAAATTAGAGTCCTTATTGCCGATGACCATCCGTTGTTCAGGCAGGGAATCAAGCAGATACTTGAACTCGAAAAAGACATAATGGTTATTTCGCAGGCTGCAAACGGGGACGAAGCAGTCAGGCTTGCCAGAGAGCAGAAGCCCGACGTGATTCTCATGGACATCAATATGCCGGGCTCCAACGGTTTACAGGCAATAAAGGAGATCAAGGATGAAAATATAGACAGCAAGATAATCGTGCTGACGATCCATGAAGACAGGGAATACCTGATAAAGACCATACAGATGGGAGCAGAGGGCTATGTGCTCAAGGATGCCGAGCCATCCGTCCTGATAGATGCAATAAGGAATGTTTATCAGGGACAGTCCTACATCCAGCCCACTATGACCAAAGAGCTTGTAAAGGAGTTCAACAGGCTTACTTTGCACAGTAAGGAGAAGAACGGTGAGAACAGGCTTACCACAAGGGAACGGGAGGTGCTGAAACTAATCGCAGAAGGGATGATTAACAAGGAAATCGCAACGAAGCTCTATATAAGTGAAAAAACAGTCAAGAACCATGTTTCGAGCATATTCAGAAAACTGAACGTATCGGACAGGACGCAGGCTGCTATTTATGCTATCAAGCATAATATCTGATTTCCCCGGAGTTATACAGCCGGATAGTTCCAAAAGCTTCGGGTGACCTGTATCCGTCGGTGGATATTGCCTTCTCATTCAATGTGAACCGTCCTGAATGGGGAGTGTCCGTTCAGTATGACAGTCCTCTCGTGGTTTGTCTTTCCTTCATTTGCTGGGGCTCCTGGTTTCTCGCTTTTTAGTTTCCAGGCTTTTGGCCAATCAGTCTCGCAGTTTCTACAATTTCAGCTATTCAATAATTATTACTTTAATATTCGTGAATGTCTGTGAAGTAATGAAGGGCTTTTGTCCAATACCAGCCATCAGGCATAAATTCCCTGAAATTTGCTCAGTGCAATTTTTCCAGATCTGCCAGGCTTGCGGAGACGGCTCAGCAAGGTTTGCGTCGACACCTCAGTAATGATTCTGACAGTGCAAAGTTGAGAACTGTCCCCCAACTTCATTACCGGCCGGCATGGGAATAAAGTCCCGGGTACATTGAGTCTTACGGTATACCATATGGGACACTGCGGCTTGGATATGCACCAGGCCTAAATAATCAGCCAAAAAGGGACCAATGATGGATTTAAAAGGAAAATTCACCATTTTATAATGGAATCAGATAGGCAAAGGAAACGTCGGTAAATTACCATTTTATCGGGAAAGGTGGTTCGGGAAATGAAGGTTAGGGAGTTCATGTCAAAACTGATGGTCAGGTTCTCGAGCAGAAAAGGCCAGGGCATGGTCGAGTATGGCCTGATCGTAGGGATCATCGCCGTGATCATTGTAGGTGTGTTTGTATTCCTCGACGAGCCTCTTGAAAATCTGTTCAGAAGTATTGGTCAGATAATCACTGGCAACACACCTGCAGCACCGGCGACACCTTGACGATTCCGGCCTGAACATCCAAAAGATAAAGAATTACCCTATCTGTTTCCAGGTAGGGTAATTTTGTAAAAACGACTGATATTACGGTCACGGAATATTGAAGGGGACGGTTGCCCGGAAAAACTCCAGTATGATGAGCAGAAATGAAGAACTGTCCCCGACCGTGGCAATGAAGAAGTGTCCCCTTTTGCAAGAAGTTGAGAACTGTCCCCTAAAGAGGTGATGCGTTGTGGGCGGAAGCAGGATCAGGACAAGGAAGCGCAGCGGCCAGTCACTCGTTGAGACGGCGCTGATTTTGCCGCTGTTGTTGCTGCTTCTGACAGGGATCATCGACTTCGGCCTTTTGTTCAACAGTTACCTTGTTATAAGCAATGCATCACGGGAAGGAGCTAGGCGAGCAGTAACGGGGAACACCGATGCGCAGATCAGGGCTGCAGTATACAGTGCCGCATCGGTACTGGACCCGGCAAGGCTGAATATCACTATTTTCCCGGATGAGAGTGTGGGCAGGAGTACGGGAGATCCGGTTACCGTGACGGTAACGTATGAGTACAGCATGGTTACGCCTATAATCGGAGCGTTTTTCCCGGAGACTTTCGAAATCGAGTCTGGCACGACGATGCGGTGCGAGTAATGACGGAGGTGTTCGTCCTGTGGAGAAGAAAAACAGAAAGATGCTGATCATAGCGCTGACTCTGTCGCTGATAACAGCCGCCCTGGTCTATATCTATATCTCAGGCATTGAGCCCCAGCAGGTCCCGGAAACGGAATACATGAGCATCTTCGCTGCGGCAAGGACCATACCTGAATTTACGCAGATCACAGCCACTGACATTGAAGAAATAAAGGTGCCAAAAGATCTTTACACTGAGGACATGGTCACTGACAAGGAACAGATAATAGGGAAATGGGCAGTGCAGAGCATCATAAAAGGCGAGTTCGTCAGGAATGCAAGGCTCGCTGATGATAAGAGCCTGTATTTTTCGTATACCATCCCTGAAGGGACAAGAGCGGTGAGCATGAACATCACGGAACAGGTCAACGTGGCAAACTTGCCAAGACCTGGAGATTACGTTGACGTGGTTGCAAGTTTCAACAGGGAAGAAGATATACATGGAGACCAGACCGTAACATATCCGAAAATCACGAAAGTCATCCTTCAAAACGTCAAAGTACTCGCTTTGGGGCAGGACACCAGGCTGCCGGCGGACAAGCTCAGTGAACAGCCGATGACTGTCACTCTGGCTATAAAGAAGGAGGACGTCGAGAAATTCGTCTATGCCTCTGAATTCGGAATAATACGGCTGGCGCTCAGAACAGCTGGCGATGAGTCTCTGATCAGAACAGATGGTGTAGTGAGGGAGGATGTTACAGGGCTGAAAGGCGTTGTCGTAGAAACAGGCGCTGCTGACGCTGATGACGCTGATGACAAAAATGATGCAGATAAGGGCTGAGTGAGATAGGGATTACTGAAATCGGGAGGAAAGCAGGATGGATAAGATCAGCGTAATGGTTGTAGACGACTCTTACGAGACCAGGAGCAATGTAAAGCAGCTTTTGTCATTCAGCCGGAATATCAGGGTGACTGCGGAAGCTGCCAGCGGAGAGGAAGCGATCGTACTGGCCGGTGAGATGCGGCCGGACGTTATCCTTATGGATATAAATATGCCGGGCATGGACGGTATAAAGGCTACCGAGGAGATTTCCATGAACATGCCCGAAACCGTGGTTGTCATAATGTCTGTCCAGGGCGAGACCGAGTATGTCAGGAAGGCAATGACCGCGGGCGCGCGGGAATACCTTTGCAAGCCGTTCAGCGGAGACGAACTTTCTGAAACGATAGTCAGGGCATATGAAAATGAAATGAAACGCCGGGAGAAAATCACTCCCAGTTCAGGAAAACAGCAAATGAGGTCAAGAGTTATAACTATATTCAGCACTAAAGGCGGAGTAGGCAAAACAACCATAGCCTCCAACCTGGCGGTATCGATGGCGAGGACCTCAAAAAAACGGGTGGCGCTGCTGGACCTTGACCTGCAGTTCGGTGATGTGGCCATAATGCTCAACGTTTCTGTCAAAAACACCATCAGCGACCTGGTAAAGGAGTTCGGACAGATGGACGAAAGCCTCATCGATGACTACCTGGTTACCCATTTTTCCGGTGTCCGGGTGCTGCCCGCGCCTGTGAAACCCGAATATGCAGATTACATAACTGCAAATCATATCGAGAAGATAATCAACATTCTAAGGGAATCATATAATTACATAATTATCGACACTTCCGCGAGTTTTCATGAAACCGTCCTTACATCGCTCGACATGTCAGACATGATACTTGTCGTATCCACACTTGACCTTCCGACGATAAAAAACGTCAAATCGGGGCTCGACGTGATGGAAACGCTCAATTATCCCCGGGAGAAGATACACGTTGTCCTGAACAAGGCTTCAGAGCAGTTCGGGATCAGGTACAGGGATTTTGAAGATGTACTGCATAAGCAGATATGGGCATATGTGCCCGAGGACAGCCAGACAGTAGTTACTTCCGTAAACAAAGGCTTCCCGTTCGTTATGACGAGGACCGAAACAAAGGTTGCCAGGGCGATAATAGACATGGGAAATGAACTTATGAGGGAACTGGAAGGCGGCGCCGGCAAAAAATCGCCGTTAAGCAAACTGTTTGGCTGAGGAAGCGGGAGGGGAAGAGATTGTCACTGCTGGAAAGACTGCAAAAGGAACGGGCTGTTGAAACATCGGAAATCGGGAAAAATCCGAGGGCAAGAAATGCACCGGCTCCGAAGGAGGATCCTTTTGAAGAGCTTAAGGTCCGCATACACATGAAAATCATAGAGGAAATAAACTCCGGGACTGTCAGGGATGTGGGCGCTGAAGAACAGGATGATGAGCTTGAACAGGCGATCACCCGGATAGTCGAAAGCTTTCTTGACGAGGAAGGCGTGTTCATCACAAAGCTGGACAAGCAAAGGCTGATAACCGAAATAATAGATGAAACGATAGGATTCGGTCCCATCAACCGCCTTATCCGGGATCCTTCGATATCTGAGATAATGGTCAATGGGCCAAAAAATGTCTACGTAGAAAAGAAGGGAAGACTGATCCGCACTGACGTTGTCTTCAAGGATGACCAGCATGTCATGAGAGTCATAGAAAAGATTGTAGCTCCGCTGGGGAGAAGGATAGATGAAAGTTCGCCGATGGTTGACGCCAGGCTCCCTGACGGATCTAGAGTCAATGCGATAATACCCCCGCTCGCTTTGAACGGACCTTCGCTGACAATACGAAAGTTCTCGGAAAAGCCGTACACGGTAAAGGACCTTATCAACTTCGGCACGATGACGCCGGAAGTGGCAATATTCCTTAAAGCATGCGTCGAAGCAAGGCTCAACATCGTCGTATCCGGCGGCACCGGAAGCGGAAAGACGACAACTCTGAACGTCATCTCGTCATTCATACCGGACGATGAAAGGATAATAACAATAGAAGATGCAGCAGAGCTCCAGCTTGCCCAGGAGCATGTAGTAAGGCTCGAAACCCGGCCGCCCAACATCGAGGGGAAAGGGGCGATAACCATCAGGGACCTGGTGAGAAATTCACTTAGAATGAGACCTGACAGGATAGTGGTAGGAGAGGTCCGCAGCGGTGAAGCGCTGGATATGCTGCAGGCTATGAATACCGGCCATGACGGTTCTCTCACCACTGGGCATGCCAACTCACCGCGGGACATGCTGTCAAGGCTTGAAACAATGGTGCTTATGGCAGGTATGGACCTGCCCGTCAGGGCTATCCGTGAACAGATCGCGTCAGCCATCGATCTGATCGTGCAACAGGCCAGGCTGAAAGACGGATCGCGAAGAATAACACATATCACCGAGATCACCGGCATGGAAGGCGATGTCATAACGATGCAGGACATCTTCGTATTCAGGCAGCACGGCAGGGACGAAAAAGGCCGCATAATCGGATCCATAGTTCCGACGGGCATAAAGCCCAAATTCATCGATAAGCTGGCGGATGCAGGAGTAACGCTTCCGCCGGATCTGTTTGCCGCAGGATGACGGCTTTGACTGCCGGAATCATCTGCTCCGATGGGTAAGGACAAGCAGGAAACCTGGCAAAAAATTGCGGCAATCATGGCGTAATACCTTAAAGGAGTTCTGACAGGACCAGTAAGAGGAGGAGTATACTTGAAAGGCCTGATAATCCTCTTAAGTTTTACATCAGCAGCAGTTCTTTACTATCAGCTGATGAAGTCATTCATTTCAGGGAGCGACTATATGTCACGCCTCAGGCGCTACACATCGCTGGAAGACATCAATGAGGAAAAGAGAAAAAAGAAGAGGGACAGTTCTCCATTTTTACGTGACA
Source organism: Bacillota bacterium (assembly GCA_029778665.1). Classification (GTDB taxonomy): domain Bacteria; phylum Bacillota; class Clostridia; order Acetivibrionales; family DTU013; genus DTU013. The sequence continues at coordinate 7,452 of JAKOPX010000322.1, forward strand.
TTCTTTCGAAGGGCATAGGAAAGATAAGGTTCCTTGACGGCTACAAGAAGAAGATCCAGGCTGATCTGACGCGGGCGCACCTTCTGCTGAAAGCTGAAGAGTTTCTGATATTTGAGATCATACTTCTGTCTCTTTTCTTCATGCTTACCGTTCTGATAAAAGGCGTGAGGTCATGGCCTCTGGCAATTGTCTCCGGGGTCGTCGGATGGACTCTGCCTTCGTTTTACATCAAAAGCAGGATAAAGAAGAGGATGAAGCTGATGAACGAGCAACTCGGCGATGCTATCGCCATGATGTCGAACTCGTTGAAAGCCGGTTACAGTTTTCTGCAGGCTGTCGACATAGTTGCTGAAGAAATTACTGGACCCGTTGCGGAGGAGTTTGCGATATTCAAAAAGGAAGTCAGTCTTGGACTCAATACCGAAAAAGCGCTGGAAAACCTGTCCGGCAGGGTCAGGAGCGATGATCTCGATCTTGTGATTACTGCAGTGATGATACAAAGGCAGGTGGGAGGCAATCTTGCCGAGGTGCTTGACAAAATTGCGGAGACCATAAGGGACAGGCTCAGGATCAAAGGAGAACTTAAGGCCATAACCGCACAGGGAAGGGTTTCCGGGCTTGTGATCTCACTTCTTCCCATAGTCCTGTGCCTTATCATATACATGATAAACCCGGTCCAGATGAGCCTGCTGTTTACAAGGCCGCTTGGAATAATAATGCTTGTGGTTGCTGCAGTCATGGAGTTTACGGGCATAATTCTGATACGCAGGATCGTCAGGGTTGAAATCTAGGAAGTCCGGGCTGAAATACAGGAGGCGGGTAACATGCTGGTTGCGATTTTTCTGCTGGCATTCGCAAGCAGTTTTCTTCTTGTTCATTCTGTCATGTCAATCGTCTGCAGGGATGAACTCATAATATCATCAAGGCTGCAGAGCGTTAAGGATTCCAAAGCCAGGAAAGAAAACGGCGAACTTGACCAGCCGCTGCTGACCAGGGTAATCAGGCCGATGATTGACCAGTTCGGTCGGATAATGATGCGGATAACTCCCAAAGAAATGGTTTCGTCCCTGGAAAACAGGATCTCCAAAGCCGGAAACCCATGGAACCTTACGGTTAAGGACTGGGTCAACATTCAGGCGGCCCTGGTCATAGGTTTTCCGCTTCTTACCTTTATTGTGTTGAGAAACTCCCGTGTTCCCGCAGGCATGCTGGTTCTGTTCCTGATTTCCGAAGCCGCCCTGGGATCCGTCCTGCCTGGCTTCATACTCGGGAAGATGATAACGGCACGTCAGAAGACGATACTGAATTCGCTGCCGGACGTGATCGATCTCATCACAGTTATAGTCGAAGCCGGGCTGGGGTTTGACGGCGCACTGATGAAAGTGGTGGAGAAAAAGCCGGGCCCTCTTGCCTGTGAATTCGAAAGGGTTTTACAGGAAATCAGGGTCGGAAGGAAGAAGAAAGACTCCTTGCGTGACATGGCCCAAAGGCTGGATATACAGGATTTTACCGCTTTTATCGGTGCCATCATCCAGGCGGAACAGTTCGGGGTGAGTATCGCGCAGGTGCTCAGGATCCAGTCTGAGCAAATCAGGCTCAAAAGGAAACAGCGTGCCCAGGAGCGTGCGATGAAAGTGCCCGTGAAAATGCTCATACCGATGGTTGTGTTTATATTCCCGACGCTGTTTATCGTCCTTCTCGGACCAGTTGTTATAAAGCTCATTGAGCAGTTCTCCGGTATGTAGACATGATTCCTCAGTTCAACGGCATACTGCGATGTGGTCGGTTTTCCGCGGCATGTAACTTTATGTTCGCAGTCAACGGGAATGCAGTTACTCGGGCATGTGGTCATGCGAACATGAAATCGTACCGCCGGACAGGCATTCAGTCTTGTAAAGATGAAACCTTACAGCAGAACTGGCATGCAGCTATGGTGCCATACCCCATACTGCCATACTCCCATGCTACATGACACATACAGCCATACGCCATGCATTTGCAGAGATATGCAGTCATGCAGAAACACACAATGAGCCACGGTCTGCTCATAAAACAGAAAATGTGCCTTATCAGCTGTGAGGTATATATTACAACGGCAGTTATCATGATATATCCTGTTAAATGCCGATATGTCGTATTATACTATAATATCAGGGACCATAAAATTCCATAGAAACTGGTTTAATATAGTTGAAGATGATTGAAGTTGATAGTATAATGTCTTACATAATTGTTATGTCTTACATGATCGGATGATTTCCCGATCAAGATCAATGGATTTCGGAGGCTGTCAAATGGGTTTTTTGGATGATATTAAGAAAAGGATACTGATACATGACGGATCAAAGGGATACATGCTGCAGAGGATGGGCCTGAAAGGCGGGGAGAGCGGAGAGTTCTGGAACCTGACCAACCAGGACGCGGTCCGGGCAGTCCACAGGGCATATCTCGAAGCAGGTTCGGACGTAGTGCAGACCAACACTTTTCCCGGGAACAGGCTGCATCTCGAAAGGTTCGGACTGGGTGACAAGACTTATGAAATCAATTACTGGGGAGCAAGGCTTGCCAGAGAAGCCGCGGGAAGCAGGGCCTATGTGAGCGCTTCCGTCGGCCCGACAGGATCCCTTATGGAACCCCTGGGAGATCTGTCTTTTGAAAAAGCCTGTGAAATATACCGTGAACAGGTGAAAGCCCTTGTCGACGGCGGTGCGGACATTATCAATTTCGAGACGTTCACGGATCTTTCCGAACTGCGTGCGGCTTACCTGGCTGCCAGGGATGTTACGGACCTGCCTGTTATCTGCTCACTTGCCTTCGAAAACAACGGACGGACGCTCATGGGCACCGATCCGTTTATCGCGGTAACGGTCCTTAAATCGCTGGGCGCAGACATGGTCGGAGTCAACTGTTCTTTCGGACCTGAACATATGACGGGCATCGTCGAAAGCATGTACAAGGCAGGCGGAGGTTACCTGAGCGTCAAACCCAATGCGGGTCTGCCGACGGTATCGGGCGATACGGTGACATATCATGAAACGCCTGAGCATTTTGCCGATCTTGCTGCGGCATTCGTCAGCTACGGAGCACGGCTTATCGGCGGATGCTGCGGAACGACACCTGATTTCATAAGAGCACTCAGGGAAAAGCTGTCGGGCATGGAACCTGTGCCGGTTCCTGAAAGGACTGCAGCATACATTACATCCGACGTCAGGTACATCGATGCAAGGGAACTTGAAAATGCCAATATATACAGGCTTGATGCCTCAAATGACAATGCTGTGTACCAGGCACTGAAAAACAATGATCTATCGTGGGTGGAAGAAACTGCGCTTGACCTTGCTGCTGAAGGTTATGATGCAATATTGGTGACCATCGACTCTGCCGGCGGCGGACCGGGTCTGCTTGCAGATGTGGCGGACCGGCTGCAATGGTATGTAAAAGCACCCTTTATTTTCGATACCTGTGATGCGGCGGCTCTTGAAAGAGCACTGAGAGTCTGCAGGGGAACAGCCGGAGTTGTTATAAACAACGGTTCCGCAGCAGAGATCGGGAAAATTGCAGAAAAGTACGGAAGCGTTATTATTTCCCGGCGTATATAGGCCGGCACAAATAACCGTGATGATTCCCCGATTCATACTGAACCGGGATTATTGCATACTGAACCGGGATATTTATCCACCGGAACAGCTGGGACCCGGAGCACCCGGAACTTTGGACTATTTCCCGGGACATTCAGACCAGGGCGTTCCATGGTGCTTGCAGATACCTGCAATACCTTCTGCGGCAGCAGGTCTGTGACGGGCTGAAAGCATGAAACATGTTGAAGTTGATACATGTATTAGCGGATGCTAAAATTAAAACAGGGAAGGCACTGTAATGTGCCCGAAAAGTAACGCACCCGGGTGGGTGCGAAATAGGCCCGAGACCGATAGATCTGCATCTGAAAGCGCTCAAAAGCATGGGCGCGAAAATAAATGACGCGCATCGCGGGTTCATACACTGTGAGGCAGACAGGCTGAAGGGGTGTGATATCCAGCTTGATTATCCCAGCGTAGGCGCCACGGAAAATATAATGCTGGCATCGGTCTTTGCCGACGGTGAGACGATTATAAGAAATGCGGCAAAAGAGCCCGAGATAGTCGATCTTCAGAATTACCTGCAAGCAGCGGGTGTCCGGGTGACAGGCGCGGGGACGAGCATCATCAGGATAGCCGGCGGTGACAGCAAACTGAAGGATACGGAGCATACCATAATCACCGACCGGATAGTGGCAGGTACATACATGGCGGCTGCGGGGATAACAGGCGGGAACCTTTTGTTGAAAAACGTCATCCCTGAAAACCTCAGTTCAGTGATTTCCGTTCTAAGGGAAAGCGGATGCAGGATCCGCGTCAATGGCAGCATGATACACGTTGTCGGGCCCGCAAGGCTGCGTGCCGTAGATATCGTGAGAACGCTCCCGTATCCGGGTTTCCCGACGGATATGCAGGCACAGCTTATGGCAATGCTGACGATCGCCAGGGGGACCAGCATAGTGGTCGAGACAGTTTTTGAGAACAGGTATAAACACGTGGACGAACTGCTGCGGATGGGCGCCAACATCAAGCTGGAAGGGCGGATAGCGGTCATAAAGGGAGTCAGGAGACTGGTAGGAGCCAATGTGAGCGCAAGGGACCTCAGGGGCGGTGCAGCACTGGTCCTGGCAGGACTTGCGGCTGAGGGTGAAACAGTGGTATCGGACATCAGGCATATAGACAGAGGATACGAGAGGTTAGAAGAGAAGTTAAGGCAGGTCGGCGCAACGATCAGAAGAGTCGACTGAGATAACAGTACAGCCTGATACGATACTCTCTTGACCACCGTATATCAGGGGGCAGATATGAAGCTGCGCAGGATAAAAGCTGTGCAGGCGGAGGAACCTGCACATGTGATAAACAGGAGAAAAAGAAGAAGGCGGAGAATACTCAGGGCAGTACGGTCGCTACTTGTTACTGCGTTATTTGCTTTTACCATCGTATATGCTGCGCTTTCTCCTTTCTTTAATATAAAGGAAATCAAGGTGGTTGGTGAGACCAGGTACGATGCGGCTGAACTGGCAGCCGCTTCAGGCATCAGGACAGGCCGCAACGGATTCAGGGTGCTTTTTTCCAGCGAGTCGATAACCGGCTTTTTCCGCATAGGTGACGCAGAGAAGGCTATAATTGAAAAATGTCCATATGTCAGGAGCGCTGAAGTCAGGTATATCATTCCCGGGACTGTCAGGATAAGTGTTACTGAGCGTGAACCCGTTGCAATAATCGAGCTGAAAGGCATCCCTCTGCTGATAGACAAAGATGGGTACCTTCTCGAGGTCGATCCTGAATTAGATACGGAACGGGGAAAAAACGAGCTTCCCGTGATAAGGACTGCGGATCCTGGTTCGGCAGTTCCGGGCAAAAAACTGGATATTCCCGAAGAAATGCTCTTATCAGCTTTCAAAGTATTTGATACAATAAGAGAGGCAGATGCCATGAATGATGTGAAATTGCTGCCTTTGGTTGATTATGTGGATACGAGCGACCTTTCGAATATCCGCTTTTCGCTTGAGTCCCGCATTATCGTCAATCTTGGCAGGGTGGACGAGCTTTTTTACAAGATCAATGCAGCAGCAAGCATATTCACCAAAAACATTAAAATAAACGAAAGGGGTACTCTGGATTTTTCCGTCGGGAAGGATCCGGTCTTTACTCCTGAGAGCGGAGGTTAGGAGCTTATGTTGCCAATACTGGGAATGATCATTGGGATACTGATCGGAGTATTCCTGATACCTGTAAACATACCCCAGCAGTATTCCATATACCTGGCAGTCGCAATACTTGCCGCGCTTGACTCTGTATTCGGCGGTATAGCTTCGTCGATGCAGGGCAAATTCAACATGAAAATATTCCTTTCGGGATTTTTCGGCAATGCCATCCTGGCGGCTATATTGGCGTACATAGGCGACCAGATGGGACTGCAGCTTTACCTTGCGGCAATTTTCGCATTCGGTAACAGAATTTTCTTAAATTTTGCAGTTATTCGCAGATATATGTTGAATAAGTCAGATAAAAAAGATAATATATAGTTTGTAGGGTAGTTTACAGGGGGTCATTTCCTTGAGTGGATGGATCGTAAGTATAGATATCGGAACGTCGAATGTTTGCGCGCTTATCGGAAAAGTCAGCAAATTCTCACAGATAGAGATTGCCGGAAGGGGTATGGCGCCTTGCAGCGGTCTTAAAAAAGGCGTCATTGTTGATATAGACAGTACAGCCGCAAGTATCAGGAAAGCAGTCGAAGAAGCTGAAGCGGAAGCGAATATGCGGATCGATTCGGCTTATGTCAACATACATGGAATGCATGTCAATGTTGTGAACAACAAAAGCCGGATGAGCATAAACGGAAGGGAAATAACCAGGGAAGACCTGGACGAAATTCTCCGAGACGTCAGGGACATCGAAATACCCGAAGACAGACAGCTTATAGATGTTATCCCGAGGCAGTTCATCATTGACGGATACGATGAGATAACCGATCCGGTGGGAATGGTCGGGAGCCGTCTCGAAGTCGATGCGGACATGCTTGTCGGGAAGATCATATCGGTCCAGAACATTATAAAAAGCATGGAACGGGCGGATATAAAGCTGGACGGAATCGTTGCCGAAGCATTTGCTTCGGCAGAGATTTGTCTGACGCCGGATGAACGCGACATAGGATCTGTGCTGATCGACGTCGGAGGAAGCATAACAGACATTTCGGTGTTCCAGGGAAAAAGGCTTGTTTTTTATGATTCGATACCCGTGGGAGGCGATCATATCACGAATGATATCGCGATAGGTCTGCGGATTTCGAATACTGAAGCGGAAAAAATAAAGCGCCAGTTTGAGCTCGCGCTGACTTCGCTGATAAAGAATGATCAGGAAATATCGGTGCTTGATATAAACGAGAACAGAAAAAAGGATGTAAAGGTTTCGGAAGTAGTTGAAATCATTGAAGCCCGCGTTTATGAGATTTTCTCATTGTGCAAGGGCATGCTGGACAAAGCGGGGATAAGCATTCCAAAGGAAGGCTGCGTCGTTTTGACGGGCGCCGGCATATCCTATGTCGACGGCTGCAGGCAGCTGGCGCAGGAAGTATTCGAACTTCCGGTCAGAGTCGTACAGGCAGGTCAGATTCCGGGAGTCCTGAAACCCGAATTTGTTGCGGCCACAGGAATGATAAGATATGTGGCCGGTGTAAAAAAAGGCGGAAGCAGGGCCAGCGAGATCAAGATCAGGAGACAGGAGAAGCAGATAAATAATGAATCGGTGTTCGAGAAAATTTTAAATTTTTTCAAGAAAATGTTCTGATCCATCGATGCTTCGCTGATTGAATATTTTGCTAAACTAATCTTGCGTTAATTTAAGGAATAGGATATTATTTAGTTGTGCCAAACCAATGACAAAAGGGGGATTCGATTTTGCTGGAGTTTGATATTGATATGGAACAGTTTGCCCAGATAAAAGTCATCGGTGTCGGCGGCGGAGGCAACAATGCCGTAAACAGGATGATAACTGCCGGTCTCAGAGGTGTTGAATTCATAGCTATAAATACAGATAAACAGGCCCTTTTTCTTTCCAAGGCTAACACAAAAATACAGATAGGGGACAAGCTTACAAAAGGCCTTGGAGCAGGTGCCAATCCTGAAATTGGAGAAAAGGCTGCAAATGAAAGCAAGGACGAGATCGCACAGGCTGTCAAGGGAGCCGACATGGTCTTCGTGACAGCTGGAATGGGCGGCGGAACCGGTACCGGCGCTGCACCTGTCGTGGCCCAGATCGCAAAAGAGATGGGGATACTGACGGTAGGCGTAGTAACCAAGCCTTTTATGTTTGAAGGCCGCAAGAGAATGCAGTATGCTGAACAGGGGATAGAAAATCTCAAGGGTGTTGTAGACACTCTTGTAACAATACCAAACGACAGGCTGCTCCAGGTTGCAGAAAAGAAGACCTCAATAATCGAAGCATTCAGAATGGCCGATGACGTCCTGCGCCAGGGCGTACAGGGCATATCGGACCTCATTGCTGTACCCGGGCTCATAAACCTTGACTTTGCAGATGTAAAGACGATAATGCACAATACCGGACTCGCACATATGGGCATCGGCAGAGCCTCCGGAGACGGCAGAGCTGAAGAAGCCGCAAACCAGGCTATTCAGAGTCCCCTGCTTGAGACGACGATTGACGGTGCTCGCGGCGTAATAATCAATATCACTGGCGGATCGGATCTCGGACTGTTCGAAGTCAACATGGCGGCAGAGCTTGTACAGAAATCTGCTGACCCTGATGCGAACATCATCGTTGGCGCGGTCATAGATGAGAACCTCAAGGATGAGATACTCATAACCGTTATTGCCACAGGCTTTGACAAGGGCCCGGTGATGAAGAAGATAGACAGGATAGCGGAAAAGTCTCCGGCAAAGCAGGAACAGGCTCCCCCCAGACGTCAGACGGCTACCGATATATCCGAAGATGAACTTGAGATACCGACATTCCTGAGGAAAAGCAGATTCAGATAAAAATTGCGAAACCTGGACCCCGGGCATTTAGCCCGGGGTTTTTTGATGTCTCCTGTGGGGGCAGTTCTTCAGAAGTTCAGCATGGGGACAGTTCTTCAGCAACCATAAACGGGACAGTTCTTAAAAATTCGTTAAAATAACGGAAGAGAAAATTAGCTTTCAGAAGAACTGTCCTCTCCGGTTACTTAAGAACTGTCCCCAAGCGGATTAGTTAAGAACTGTCCCCGGGTTTACCCGTGAAACCTTCCTCAAAAAACCCTTATTTCTACAGGTGTTTGTGACATAAAATTTGCAGCCGGTCAAATATAATTTAAGTATGTTGTTAAACATAAATGCCCAGACATATGAATATATGTAAAATAGGGGATGTCTGGCATTGCAGCTGGTGAGGTAATACGGTGGAGATATATCTGGATATCGTCATCCTTGAGAATATAGTCATCAATTATCTTATACTTTTAGTTACATCCAGGTTTTCAAAGAACAGAACGAGCAGTCTGAGACTTTTCATTGGATCAGTTGCAGGCACGGCTTATCTGGTGCTTATGATCCTGTTGCCTGATACCCAGGTGTATGCCACCCTGTTTTCCAAGTTCCTGTTGTCGGTTGCAATGGTTGCCATAGCATTCAATTTCAGAAAAATTTCAGCTTTTCTGAAAACGCTGGCGTTGTTTTATGCAACGACATTCATTTTTGCCGGCGCAGCATTTGCGCTGATGTTTTTCAGTAAAGACTGGGGAATTGTAAGAAACGGAGTGCTCATCACACCACTTACTTTTATAGATGCCAAGCTGACCGAACTTTTGCTGGCAGTCGCAGTGGCGTTGATTATTTTCCGCGTTGTCTGGGATACCGTGCAAAGCAAATTCGTGAAAGAGAAGCTGTTGGTTGACATAAGCATAGCAGTCGAAAACAAGTCCATCGAGCTGTCTGCCCTTGTAGATACGGGCAATTCACTGCATGATCCGCTGACTAACCTGCCGGTCGTGGTAGTGGAGTTTTCTGCGATCAGGGACCTGCTTCCTGATGATATAAAAAGTATATTCGAGCGAAATTGTGAGAACGATCTGGATTCGGTCACAGCTACGATATCTTCCTCTGACTGGTTCAGCAGGTTCAGGCTCATACCGTTCAAGTCCCTTGGAAGGGAAAACGGAATGATGATCGGATTCAGGCCGGATTACATAGAAATCGGCGCAGACGACGGCAAAAAGGATATCCGGGATGTGATCGTCGGCATATACAACAGGACACTGTCGGCAAATGACCAGTACAGAGCTCTTATGAACCCTGAGCTCATATAGATATGACAACGAAAGGAGATTTCAGATGAAAGCGTTCTATAAAGTCAGGCTGATCCTGAGGATACATTACTGGAAACTGATGCTCAGACTCAGGAAAAAAATCGGGCGCCCGATATATTACATCGGAGGCAGTGAAGCATTGCCGCCGCCTCTTACTGTCGACGAGGAGACATATCTGCTTGCAAGGCTCAGCGAAGAGGATTACGGGGTAAAGAGCGTGCTGATCGAGCGCAATCTCAGGCTTGTCGTTTACATAGCAAGGAAGTTCGAGAATACGGGCGTCGGAGTCGAAGATCTGGTATCGATTGGCACAATAGGCCTGATAAAGGCCATAAATACTTTCAATCCGTCAAAGAATATAAAACTGGCCACCTACGCATCACGATGCATAGAAAACGAGATCCTGATGTATCTCAGGAGGAACAACAGGGTCAAAACCGAGATCTCGATCGATGAACCCCTCAATGTGGACTGGGACGGCAATGAACTTCTGCTTTCGGATATCCTGGGCACTGAAAGCGACATCATTTACAGGAGCCTGGAAGATGAAATAGACAGGGAGCTTCTCAACAACGCCATGAAAAAACTGTCCAGCCGCGAAAAGAAAATAATGGAGCTGAGGTTCGGACTGACCAACGGCGTTGAGAAAACCCAAAAGGAAGTCGCCGACATGCTTGGGATTTCCCAGTCCTATATTTCGCGTCTGGAGAAGAGGATAATCAGCCGGCTGAAGAAAGAGATCAACAGGATGGTGTAACCGACAAATCCGCTGTTGTCAAGGCCTTCAGCGAATATTTTCTGAAAAAGTTTCAGTATAAAAAAGACCTCCCGGGCAATAATGTTACTGAACAAAAATACCGGGAGGTTTTTACAAGATGGTCAACAAGGTTGAAATCTGCGGAGTCAACACTTCAAAACTGCCGGTTTTGTCAAATGAACAGAAAAAAGCTCTTTTCGAAAGAATGCACAAGGGCGATGCATCAGCCCGCGAGGAATTCATAAACGGGAATCTCAGACTCGTTTTGAGCGTCATCCAGCGGTTCAACAACCGGGGCGAATATGTGGATGACCTGTTCCAGGTAGGCTGCATTGGCCTTATAAAAGCGATAGACAATTTCGATGTCAATCAGAACGTGAAATTCTCCACCTACGCAGTACCGATGATAATCGGAGAGATCCGGAGATACCTGAGGGACAACAATTCGATCAGGGTTAGCAGGTCACTCAGGGACATCGCGTATAAAGCACTGCAGGCCAAAGAAAGACTGACGAACAAAAACGCGAAGGAGCCCACGATCACTGAAATAGCCGAAGAGCTGAACCTTCCCAAGGAAGAGGTCGTTTTCGCACTTGATGCCATCCAGGATCCCATTTCTCTGTTCGAGTCGGTTTATCATGACGGCGGAGACGCCATCTATGTAATGGACCAGGTCAAGGATGAAAAGAATAACGATGAAAACTGGCTTGAGGGTATCTCCCTGAAGGAAGCGATGCGGAAGCTGAATGACAGGGAGAAACTGATCCTGAATCTCCGCTTCTTTGAGGGAAGGACCCAGATGGAAGTCGCGGAGGAAATCGGCATTTCACAGGCCCAGGTATCAAGGCTGGAAAAAACGGCACTCATGCATATGAGAAAACATATATGACGAAAAAACTGAACATCTGCAAAAGGAACTAAATAATCAGACATAATGATATGCTGACATAATGATGCAAGAACATAAAATACTTCATAGACACTCCGATGCTGCCTGCACACATGCGGGCAGATTTGGAATTATGCTCCGGATGAAATTGAGAACTGTCCCCTGAATGAGATAATTAACCGTCAGGGGACATATAATTTATATGAAACGGCGATTTTCAGGCTGTCATCGATATGCGTAAAGATGGCAATAAAGATTGGTGGGGGTCCGTATGAATCGTTCTTCAGACTTCAGGCAGAAAGAAGTAATAAATGTTTCAGACGGAAGAAGACTGGGTTTCGTTTCGGATGTGGAAATCGACCTGGAGCAGGGAAGGGTCGAGGCGATAATACTGCCGGGGGTCGGCAAGTTGCTTGGTTTTTTCGGGAAAGACAGCGAGTTTGTAATCCCGTGGGACAAAATAGTTAAAATAGGAGAGGACATAATACTTGTCGATCTGGATGAAAGATATCTGAGAAGGTACTTTGACTAGAAGAAACCTGGACTGATCACGTTTTCCGGGAGTCCGCCCATGACTGCGATTTTGAAGAACTGTCCCCTCCGTTGGTCCCCTCTGCTAAAGGTTTTTTACAGAATGCCGATAAAATAATGGAAAATACGAATGACAATTAACGCGGCGAATGACGCACAGGAGGTAAACTATGAAATGTCCTTATTGCGGATACCTCGAAGATAAGGTCATCGATTCCCGGCCTACCGACGAGTACTCGGCCATCAGGAGACGAAGGGAATGCAACAGGTGCATGAGGCGGTTCACTACCTACGAAAAGGTTGAGAGCATACCGCTGATGGTTGTCAAGAAGGACAAGACCAGACAGCCTTTTGACCGGGAAAAGCTTATAAACGGGCTGCTGAGAGCCTGCGAGAAAAGGCCGGTTTCCGTAGACACTCTTGAAAAGCTCGCTGATGAAATAGAGATCCAGATACTGAATTCGCTAAAGAGAGAGATAACTACGAAAGAGATCGGCGAAATGGTCATGGCAAGGCTGAAGGATATCGACGAGGTGGCGTATGTCAGGTTCGCTTCAGTCTACAGGCAGTTCAAGGATATAAATACATTCATGGAAGAATTACATAAACTTCTGAAAGAAAATGAGAAGCTGAAAGAAAGTGAAAATCAAAGCGAAAATTAACAGCCCTGCGGGATGTTCAGGCAAATAAAAGGACAAGTAACAGTCGGAAAAGATAACGGGAAAAAGTACGATCGGGTGAGTGATCAGGGGTAGCACCGGGAAATGCGCCTGTATACAGGGGCTATCTTTTTTTATTAAGGGCCGAAACCATTCTTTTTAATAGCCTAAAACCAGCTAATATGGAACAAACACATCCTGATCCGATTTCAGCAAGTCATCCACGTAAGCGTCAGTTCTGTTCATTTTATGCAAAGTCCTTACAGATGATGCATAGCGTGATCATATCCAGTGAAATTAAAAAACATTTCAGGAAGTAATTTGGGTATGTACAAAGTCTTGCAGATATAGTAACATTATGATGGTAATTATTGTATAACATAGAAACTAATACTAGATGAAGGTTGCAATATGTACTCAAAAATCATATCCTGCGGTATTTTGGGGATCGACGGCTATATAGTCGAAATCGAAACAGATATCAGCAACGGGCTGCCTGGGTTCGATATAGTAGGGCTCGGTGATACGGCTGTGCGGGAAGCGCGGGAACGTGTGCGGTCTGCCGTTAAAAACTCCGGTTATGAATTCCCTCTGAAAAAGATTACAGTGAACATGGCGCCGGCGAACATAAAAAAAGAAGGCTCATCCTTCGATCTTGCCATTGCCATGGGGATCCTGGCATCTTCAGGCTACATCAGCCAGTCTGCTGTACAAAAATCCATGTTTGCAGGAGAGCTTTCGCTGGACGGGGAAATCAGGCCGGTGAAAGGCATCCTGCCCATGGCTGTCTGCGCGCATCAGAACGGCATCCGTTACCTGTTCCTCCCCGAAGAAAATGCAAGGGAAGCAGCTGTCGTAAAGGAACTGCATGTAATACCTGTAAGGGATCTCAGGGAAACGGCGGCAATAATCAACGGGGAAATTGAAATAAGATACTTTGAGGACGCCGGCGGCGAAAAGGGCCCGGTTTATTACGATACTGTCGATTTTGCGGATGTGAAGGGGCAGGAAAACGCAAAAAGGGCACTGGAAGTCGCTGCGTCAGGCGGACACAACTGCCTGATGCTCGGATCTCCAGGATGCGGGAAAACCATGCTGGCGAGAAGGATTCCGACGATATTGCCGTCAATGACATTCGAAGAAGCGCTTGAAGTGACCAAAATACACAGCATAGCCGGGATACTTCCCCCGGGAGTTTCCCTTGTCAACACCAGGCCGTTCAGGTGCCCGCACCACAGCATTTCGGACACGGGCCTGGTCGGAGGCGGCTCTGTTCCTAAACCCGGGGAAATAAGCCTTGCCCACTACGGCGTCCTGTTTCTCGACGAACTTCCCGAGTTCAGCAAGAAAGCACTGGAGGCCCTCAGGCAGCCGCTGGAGGACGGAGTAATAACCATTTCGCGGGTAAATGCAAGCCTTACATATCCTGCCAGGACCACCCTGATATGTGCTGCCAACCCCTGCAGATGCGGCTACTTCCTCGATGAGCCGGGAAAATGCACATGTACGCCGAGACAGATACAGCAATACCTTGCAAAGTTATCCGGCCCCCTGCTTGACAGGCTGGACCTCCACGTGGAAGTCACACCCGTGAAGTACACGGAACTTGAAAGCGATAAAGCCGTTGAAAGCTCGCTTGAAATAAGGAAAAGGGTGGAAAGGACCCGAAAAATACAGCTGGAGAGGTACAGAGGGCTCAGCATTTACTCGAATTCACAGTTGCAGCCTGCAATGTTTTCAAAATTCTGCAGGCTTGACAAAAAATGCAGGAGCATCCTGAAGGATGTGTTTGAAAGGCTGGGCATGAGCGCAAGGGCACACAGCCGGATACTGAAAGTGGCAAGGACAATTGCAGACATGGACATGAGCGAGGAAATCAGGCCCGTTCATCTTACAGAGGCAATACAATACAGGAGCCTTGACAGGAGAGTCTGGAATTTATGATTTGGAACTGGAATGTGGTGAAAACGTGATGACGAGTAATCTTAAGTACTGGATCTGGCTGGGTTCCCTTGTCAACACGACTCCGGCAAGGAAATACCGGCTCCTGCAGTATTTCAGAGACCCCGCGCTGGTCTGGGAAGCCAGCGAAGCCGAACTTGAGGCTTCCGGACTATGCACGAAAAAACTTATCTCAAGCCTGAAGGACAAAAATACAAGGAACGAAACCGAAAGGGCATTCGAATCCCTCATAAGATGCGACGCCGAAATAATAACATTTAACGACAGAGCATATCCTGAACTGCTCAGGCATATCGCAGACCCTCCGTTGGTCCTTTACTGCAGGGGTAAGCTGGAACCGGAAGAAAAGCGCGTGGCTGTAGTCGGCTCAAGGAGGGCCACATGGTATGGCCTAGATATGGCAAAACGTCTGGCACGGGAACTGGCTGAGCACGGTGTCACGGTCGTCAGCGGGATGGCAAGGGGAATAGATTCACAGGCCCACAAGGGGGCCCTTGAAGCAGGAGGCAGGACGATAGCGGTACTCGGATGCGGTATCGATAAGGCATACCCGCCTGAAAACCGGGAACTTATGGAGAAGATAATGCAGAATGGAGCCGTCATCTCGGAATATCTTCCGGGAACGGAGCCTGTCCGGTACAATTTTCCTGCGAGGAACCGCATAATAAGCGGTATATCCCTCGGTGTGACGATCGTTGAGGCAGGCGAGAAAAGCGGCTCGCTGATCACCGCGGATTATGCGCTGGAGCAGGGAAGGGAAGTTTTCGCGGTGCCGGGCAATATAAAC
The DNA here is from genome assembly GCA_029778665.1 of Bacillota bacterium. Taxonomy (GTDB): domain Bacteria; phylum Bacillota; class Clostridia; order Acetivibrionales; family DTU013; genus DTU013. Next base: position 22,916 of record JAKOPX010000322.1, read on the forward strand.
TCGCACAACAGCACAGGCACCAACAGGTTGATCCGCGACGGCGCGAAAGTCGTTACATGCGTGGGAGATATACTGGATGAATTGAAAGTAAGCCATGATTCAAAAAATACATACAGCGTAAATAAAAAATCTGCGCTGATGAAACTGGGCAAAGAAGAAAAAACGATAGCCCAGCGGCTGCTCAACGGCCCCGTCCACCTGGACGTCATATCCAGGGACTGCGGCATAAGTGTCCAGATGGCTTCCTCGATCCTCCTGATGCTGGAGCTGAGCGGATTTGTCGAGCAACTGCCGGGCAAATACTACAGGCTTGTTGAATAAAATAATCATCATTACTGTAGACTTAGACATAAAATGTGGTAATATATGATTTGTATTTACTTACTGCACAAATGACCTGATTTCGGCATTACCATAAACTGCTTTAAGGAGGACATGATGGCAAACAACCTTGTAATAGTGGAATCGCCTGCAAAGGCCAACACCATCAGTAAATTCCTGGGGAAGGACTATAAGATAGTTGCTTCGGTAGGACACGTCAGGGATCTGCCCAAAAGCCAGATGGGCGTAGACATAGAAAACGATTTCGAGCCCAAATACATCACCATCCGGGGAAAGGGCGACATAATCAACAAACTGAAGAAGGAAGCCAAAAACTCGAAAAAGATACTTCTGGCAACCGACCCTGACCGCGAGGGAGAAGCCATATCGTGGCATCTGGCCCAGCTGCTCGATATCGACGAGAATGAGGATTGCAGGGTCACGTTCAATGAGATAACGAAAAATGCGGTTCGTAATGCCATCAAGCAGCCGAGAAAAATAAACATGGACCTGGTAAATGCGCAGCAGGCCAGGCGTGTGCTGGACAGGATAGTGGGCTATAAGATAAGCCCGCTGCTTTGGAAGAAAGTCAAAAAAGGGCTGAGTGCCGGACGTGTCCAGTCTGTTGCTGCAAGGCTGGTATGCGACAGGGAGGAAGAGATCGAAAATTTCGTACCGGAGGAGTATTGGACTATCACGGCATTGCTGCACAAAAAGAAGCAGTCCCGCACATTCGAAGCCAGGTTCTATGGCAAAATGGACCAGAAAATAGAACTGAAAAATGAAGAGCAGGTCAGGGAGATACTGAAGCAGCTTGAAGGGAAGGATTTCATCGTCCACAAAGTCAGGTACGGCGAGAAGAAGAAAACACCGCCGGCTCCGTTCACGACCAGCACTTTGCAGCAGGAAGCTTCAAGGAAACTTGGTTTCCCCACGAAAAAAACGATGATGATAGCACAGCAGCTGTATGAAGGGCTGGAAGTCAAGGGACACGGAACAGTTGGTCTTGTCACTTATATCCGTACCGACTCTACCAGGATTTCGGCAGAAGCTCAGCAGGCGGCCAGGGATTATATAAATACTGGTTACGGCGACAAATATCTGCCGGGTGAACCCAGGGTCTATAAAAACCGTTCCGCATCCCAGGATGCCCATGAAGCCATAAGGCCGACATATGTAGAGCTGGATCCGGCAAGCGTCAAAGGCTCGCTGACCAGTGACCAGTACAAGCTTTACAGCCTGATATGGTCCAGGTTCATCGCAAGCCAGATGGCTTCAGCGGTATATGATACCATTTCGGCAGATATACTGGCCGGAGACCTTCTTTTCAAAGCCAACGGATCAAAGCTGAGATTCGACGGGTATCTGACAGTGTATACCGAAGGAAAGGATGAAGACAGCAAGGAAGACGATGCAAAGGAAAACGAGGTATCGGTACCGGACCTGGAACAGGACGAAATACTGATGCTGAAAAAGATCGAAGACAAGCAGCATTTCACTCAGCCTCCGATGCGCTATACCGAAGCGACGCTTGTGAAAGCGCTCGAGGAAAAGGGGATAGGGAGGCCGAGTACGTATGCTCCCATAATATCGACGATCCTTGCAAGAGGGTACGTTGTAAAGGAAAAGAAATTCCTTGTGCCTACAGAACTTGGCAGGATAGTCAATGAAATCATGAAAGCAAATTTCAGGGAAATAGTAGATGTACAGTTCACAGCCCAGCTCGAACAGAAGCTTGACGATGTGGAAGAGGGAAGCAAGCAGTGGGTCGAACTAATGAGGGAATTTTACGGGTCCTTCGAAAAAACGCTTAAAGAAGCTGAAGCAAAAATCGAGAATGTAGAAGTGCCCGATGAAGTGACCGACGTTATCTGTGAAAAGTGCGGCCGGAACATGGTAATCAAAACGGGACGGTACGGCAAATTCCTGGCATGTCCCGGTTTCCCGGAATGCAGGAATGCGAAGCCGATACTGGAGGAGGCCGGTGTCAGTTGCCCGCTTTGCGGCGGTAAGGTGCTGATCAAAAAGACTAAAACCAGAAAGAGTTATCTCGGATGTGAAAATTACCCCGAATGCAATTTCATGTCATGGGATATGCCTTCGGGCGAGATGTGTCCGCAGTGCGGGAATTTCATGGTAAAGAAATACTCTGGCAGAAAAGTCACACTTGTATGCAGCAGTGAGGCATGCGGCTTCACCAAAAGCCCCGAGAGGAAAAAGAAGGAAGAAGAGGCCGGGGACGACGATAACTGATGCTGATATGCGCTTGCAAAATGCGTGAAGGCAAAAACTGCGAAAAGTTTGCATATCGCAGGAACATTGCGACATCATAACAACATGACAGCATGACGATGCGGATAGCTATATAATGGCGGAGTAATAACCTGAAAGCGAGTGAAACATCATGGTCGGAAGAAACAGGAGGGCCTTTGCTTGGCTGAAGGATATATAAATGTAATAGGTGCAGGACTTGCAGGATGCGAAGCAGCATGGCAGGCGGCAAAACGAGGAGTGAAGGTAAGGCTTTACGAGATGAAGCCGGTGAAATTTTCTCCTGCACATAAAATGGAACTGTTTGCCGAACTGGTATGCAGCAATTCATTGCGTTCCGACAGCCTGACGAACGCAGTCGGGCTGCTGAAGGAAGAAATGAGAAAACTTGATTCCCTCATAATGAAATGTGCGGATGAAACGAGGCTCCCGGCAGGAGGAGCGCTGGCAGTCGACAGGGAAGGCTTCTCGAGGGCTGTTACTGAGGCGGTGAAAAACCATCCCAACGTAACAGTATACAATGAAGAGGTCACCAGACTGCCTGAAGACGGGATCACCATCATCGCAACCGGGCCGCTGACTTCAGATGCACTTGCAGAGGAGATAATGAGGATCACAGGCAGAGACAGCCTTTACTTCTACGATGCCGCGGCACCGATCGTAACGTATGAGTCCATCGACATGACGAAGGCTTTCAGGGCTTCCCGCTACGGAAAGGGTTCAGATGATTACATCAACTGCCCTATGAACAGGGAACAGTACGAGTTGTTCTGGAACGAACTTGTGAATGCGGAAACGGTACCTGTCAGGGAATTCGAAAAAATGATACTTTTCAGTGGCTGCATGCCTGTTGAAAGCATGGCTGCAAGCGGGCGAGACACGTTACGGTTCGGTCCCCTTAAGCCTGTCGGCCTTGTCGACCCTGCGACGGGGAAAGAACCATATGCGGTAGTGCAGCTCAGGCAGGACAACAAAGCCGGTACGCTTTACAATATCGTGGGATTTCAGACACGACTGCGCTGGCCGGAGCAGAAAAGAGTGTTCCGCCTGATACCCGGTCTTGAAAATGCTGAATTTGTCAGATACGGAGTAATGCACAGAAACATATACATCGATTCGCCGGGGCTTCTTGATGCAGCATACAGGATGAGATCAAAGCCTGAACTGTTTTTTGCCGGACAGATCACTGGCGTTGAGGGCTATGTCGAATCAGCGTCCTCAGGACTGGTTGCCGGCATAAATGCTGCCAGGCTGTTCCTTGGAGAGGAGCCGGTGTTTTTCCCTGAGAACACGGCTATCGGCTCATTGGCTGCATACGTGTCGGGCAATACGACAGGCAGGCTCCAGCCGATGAATGCCAGCTTCGGACTGATGAGAGCACCGGAACAGCGGATAAGGAGCAAGAGCGACAGACACCGCATCATGGCCGGGATCGCACTGGATCAGATAGAAAAACTGAAAATATCGGAGAAATTATAATATATGTGCCGGATAATACATCCGGTCATTGCGGTTCCGCGGCGAAAAAACGAGGGAACGGACTTGCGCATTTCCGCAAATTGCGGCAAATCAATACAACATGTTGACATTATCGACGCAAAAGCACATTATATAGTTGTAAAAAATATTTCGATATGCTAAAATTTACACTATAGAATATTATGATAGAATATTATGTCTGTGCGAGAATGTATTCCGGGAAAACGCTAAAGGATTTGGATATATTATGTCGAAATAATATATATCCAAGTACATTGGAATACATTATTTTTTACAAAGGAGAAGAGTCAAATGCTCAATAAGCTGACCGGCAATCTGAGACTGCGTGAAAAGGCTCTTGATGCAGCATGGATCCGCAACGAGGTCATCGCACAGAACATTGCCAATGTGGATACACCAGGCTATAAAAAATCATCTGTCGCTTTCGAGGAATATCTGCAGGGCGCATCTGAAAAAGGTCGGTTCAAGGGTAACACGACCGACAGAAGACATATTCCCATAGGCAGGAGCAATGAAAACGCGAAAATAAGGATAGTCAAAGACTACAGGGAGCTCAGTACGAGGCTTGACGGGAACAACGTGGACATAGAAGCGGAAATG
>JAKOPX010000003.1 GCA_029778665.1 Bacillota bacterium
GACTCCGGCTAGTCATTTGGACTGCCACCTGCGTTTTGCAGCGGCCCGGCTGCCTGGAACGGGGACCTGTATCATGTGGGTCCCGGCCTGTGAATGGACCACTGCCTGCGAAACACGGCGAAAAGTAACTGTTGACAGCGTTTGTATAATTGTATACAATTGTACAAAATCAAATCTATCATGGAAACAGGTGTTGTTATGCTGGTATTCAACAAGAAGACTAATACTCTCGAACAGTCCTTGTACAGATACGAACTGCAGGATGTTCCGGCCCCGAACCTGAACAGGGAAATATTCAGCTATGACGAAATACCGAAATGTGCGTTCAACCACAGAAGGGTGCCGATGTCCCCGGCAGACGAGATATGGATCACTGACACCACGTTCAGGGACGGGCAGCAGTCGAGGGAACCCTATACCGTTGAACAGATAGTGACACTGTACAAAATGCTGCACAGGCTTGGCGGACCGAAGGGCATAATCCGCCAGTGCGAGTTTTTCCTGTACAGCGACAGGGACAAGGAAGCCGTGTACAAATGCCAGGAACTCGGATATGAGTATCCTGAGGTGACAAGCTGGATAAGGGCGACCAAAAGCGATTTCCAGCTGGCGAAAGATATGGGCGTAAAGGAAAGCGGCATCCTTGTGAGCTGCTCGGATTATCACATTTTCAAGAAGCTCAACATGACGAGGAAACAGGCCCTGGATCATTACCTTGGCATCATAAAATCCGCGCTCGAGGTCGGTATAAGGCCGCGATGCCATTTTGAAGATATAACCCGCGCCGACTTTTACGGTTTTGTCGTTCCTTTTGCACTGGAACTGCGCAAACTGAGCGAGGAAAGCGGCATTCCGATCAAGATCAGGGCATGCGATACACTGGGTCTTGGAGTTCCGTACCCGGGAGTGGCGCTTCCCAGGAGTGTACCGGGCATCATTTACGGCCTCAGGCATTATGCAGGTTTCCCGAGCGAACTGATAGAGTGGCATGGACACAACGACTTCTACAAGGCTGTCGTGAATTCCGCGGCCGCATGGCTGTACGGCGCGTCCTCTGTCAACTGTTCTCTGCTCGGTATCGGCGAGAGGACCGGCAATACGCCGCTCGAAGCCATGGTCATCGAATACGCGCAGCTCAGGGGCACCACCGACGGAATGGACACCACCGTCATCACCGAGATCGCCGAGTATTATGAGAAGGAAATCGGCTACGAGATACCGCCGAGGACTCCGTTCGTCGGGAAGAACTTCAACATTACACAGGCGGGCATACATGCCGACGGTCTTATGAAGGACGAAGAGATCTACAATATATTCAACACCGAGAAGCTGCTCAACAGGCCTGTCGGCGTCGCCATCAACCAGACTTCCGGTACCGCCGGGATAGCCCACTGGATCAACAGCCGTTTCGGGCTCACCGGGGACAGGAAGATAAGCAAGAGAGATGAAAAGGTGCTGAGGATCAAGGAGTGGGTCGATGAGCAGTACAGTAACGGCAGAGTTACATGCATCAGCGACCTGGAGCTTGAAAAAGCTGTCAGGGAACTGGCGCCGGAAATACTGGACATGGCGTGATTCCATAAGTATCGCTGCAAACGATACGTTAGTGCAATTCCGACAGTTAGTGCAATACCGATAGAGATGGCAGAAAGTTTACATAAATCGGACGACAGCCGGAAGTATTCCCGCCTGTTGTCTGGTGTAAGCAAAAAACATGGGAGGAAGGTGTTAGTGATATGGGATTGAACCTGGCACAAAAAATAATAAAGGAGCACCTGGTAAGCGGTGAAATGGTCCCCGGGAAGGAAATCGCCATAAGGATAGACCAGACGCTGACGCAGGATTCCACCGGAACCATGGCATATCTTCAGTTCGAGGCCATGGGGATACCGCGTGTAAGGACGAAAAAATCAGTTGCATATATAGATCATAATACGCTTCAGACCGGTTTCGAGAATGCGGACGACCACAAGTATATACAGACGGTCGCAGCCAGGCACGGCATATACTTCTCAAGGCCGGGCAACGGCATCTGCCACCAGGTCCACCTGGAACGCTTCGGCGTGCCCGGGATGACGCTGCTCGGCTCGGACAGCCACACTCCGACCGGAGGAGGCCTGGGCATGCTGGCGATCGGCGCAGGCGGCCTGGATGTCGCAGTGGCCATGGGCGGTGGTCCATACTACATGATGATGCCCAAGGTCTGCAGGGTAACGCTCAAAGGGAAACTCAGACCGTGGGTGTCCGCAAAGGACGTCATCCTTGAGGTCCTGCGCATAATGACCGTCAAGGGCGGAGTCGGCAAGATCATCGAGTACGCGGGCGACGGCATAAAGACGCTGACGGTTCCCGAAAGGGCCACCATTACCAACATGGGCGCCGAACTCGGAGCCACCACGTCGATCTTCCCCAGCGACGAAGTGACCAGGGAGTTCCTGAAGGCGCAGGGACGGGAAAGCGACTGGGTCGAGCTTCTGCCGGACCCGGATGCGGAATACGACGAAGAGATAACGATAGACCTGGGAAGCCTTGAACCGCTGGCTGCAAAGCCTCACAGCCCGGACAACGTGGAGAAGGTTTCTTCCATAGGGCCCATAAAGGTCGACCAGGTGTGCATAGGAAGCTGCACCAACTCATCCTATGTTGACCTTATAAAGGTGGCAAAGATACTGAAAGGCAAGACCGTGCATCCTGATGTGAGCCTTGTCATAGCTCCCGGATCCAAGCAGGTGCTGACGATGCTGGCCGAGGAAGGAGCACTGGCCGACCTGGTCGCTGCGGGCGCCAGGATACTGGAATCGGCATGCGGCCCGTGCATCGGCATGGGACAGTCTCCGGCGACGGATGCAGTCTCGCTCAGGACTTTCAACAGGAATTTCGAGGGAAGGAGCGGCACCAAATCCGCGAAGGTATATCTTGTAAGCCCGGAAACAGCGGCGGCAAGCGCCGTCACAGGAGTGCTCACCGATCCGCGCACGCTGGGCGAGGCCCCCGAGGTCACCATGCCGGAACGCTTCCTTGTAAACGACAACATGATCGTTCCGCCGGCACCCGAAGGGGAAAAGGTAGAAGTGGTAAGAGGCCCGAATATAAAGCCGTTCCCGGTGAACAAAGAGCTTCCTGACAAAGTGGAAGGCACTGTGCTTATCAAAGTCGGCGACAATATAACCACTGACCATATTATGCCTTCGAATGCCAAGCTTCTGCCGTACAGGTCCAACATCCCCTACCTGTCGGAGTACTGCATGACACCGTGCGATCCTGATTTCCCGAAGCGGGCAAAGGAAAACGGCGGTGGCTTCATCGTCGGCGGATCGAATTACGGACAGGGTTCGAGCCGTGAACACGCCGCACTGGTCCCGCTCTATCTCGGGGTCAGGGGTGTGGTGGCCAAGTCCTTTGCGAGGATCCACATGGCAAACCTGATAAACTCCGGGATCCTGCCCATGACATTTGCCGATGAAGCCGATTACGACATGATCAAAGACGGTGACGTGCTTGTCCTCGAAAACGCCAGGGAGCAGATTATGGCCGGAGACGAGCTCACATTGGTGAATAAGACTTCCGGTATTGAAATAAAGGTGAAAATCGCATTATCCGACAGGCAGAAAGAAATCATGCTTGCAGGAGGATTGCTGAAC
>JAKOPX010000323.1 GCA_029778665.1 Bacillota bacterium
CAGGATCACTTTGCCGCTTTTGATGCCCATCGTGGTCTACGTCGTGATCACAGCCATGATAGGTGGACTGCAGATGTTCGATGTTCCCCAGGTTCTGACCAACCGGCTCGGTACACCTGACCGTACTGCAATGACTCTTGTCATGTACCTTAACAGCTATCTGACGCCAAGCAAGAATTACGGCATGTCCGGTGCGATTTCCGTATACCTGTTTGTTATCACGGCAATCCTCAGCATGATCGTTTACCGGAGCATGATCAGGCAGCGCAGCCACCGTTGAAAGGAGGACACAAATGGGTAGCCGTTCTTATGTAAGAAATGACGCTGAAAGCCAGAGAGCAAGGCTGATGCTCCATATAAGCCGGGCAGTTGTATATGCTGTATTGATTTTCATAACGATTTTGTGTTTATTCTCATTCTACCTGCTGTTTATCAATTCGACCCGCTCCAATGCACAACTGCAGGCAGGATTCCGCCTGACGCCCCAGGATAATTTCTGGAACAACCTGCGCAATGCATGGACTGACGTTTCCATAAGCATCCCTATAGGGTTGAGGAACAGCTTCATCATTGCCATACTTTCGGGCATCCTCACGACCTATTTCTCGGCCCTGACGGCTTTCGGTATACATGCCTATGATTTCAAGGCCAAGAAGTTTGCATATGTATTTATCCTGGCAGTCATGATGATCCCGCCGCAGGTCGGTGCAGTAGGTTTTGTCCAGATCTGCTACAAGCTCAAACTCACCAACAATTACCTGCCGCTGATACTGCCAGGCATTGCGGCTCCGGTGGTGTTTTTCTACATGAAGCAATACATGGAAGCGATACTGCCGCTGGAGATCGTGGAAGCAGCAAGGTGCGACGGGTCCAATGAATTCAGCACCTTCAACAGGATCGTACTGCCTATTATCAAGCCTGCAATAGCTGTTCAGATGATATTTGCTTTCGTCAGTTCATGGAACAACTACTTCATACCGGCCCTGCTTCTTGACAAGCTCGAGAGGAAAACGGTCCCGATAATGATAGCGCAGCTCCGAAGCGCCGATTACTCAAAATTCGATATGGGCAAGGTGTATATGTTCATACTGCTGGCGATCCTGCCTGTCGTCATCGTATACGTATTCCTTTCCAAGCTCATTGTCAGAGGTGTCCAGGCCGGAGCCATCAAAGGATGATGAAGAAACACGGAAGGGTTTGAGGTGCCATATGAAACTATTAAGGGGGGAGTTGTTATGATTCCCCCCATATTATTGTCCGCGGTCTGTTCACGGGACTCTGTTTTTTATTGTTCACGGTATTCCGTCGGGGTAATGCCGACGTATTTCTTGAACAGCCTCGAGAAGTAATGCGCATCGGGAATACCCACTTTTTCGGCTACTTCATAGGTTTTGTAGCGGACATCCTTCAGAAGTTCCTTTGCTTTTTCTATCCTGAGCTCATTCAGATAATCCACGAAATTCTTGCCAATCTCTTTCTTGAACATCCGGCTGATGTAATACGTGCTGACGTGCGTGTGCTCGGCGACCTCATTTAGCGTTATCGGCTCGTGATAGTGTTCGTGCAGGTATTCGACCGCTTTCCTCAATATAAGCTTTATGCTTTTGTTGTTGTAGTTGTTGACCTTGGTCACGACACTCCTTGCGGATTCTTCGAGAAGCATGTTCAGTTCATCCGCATTGCTGCATTTCTCGATGAGTCCGTATAATCCGCTCAGTTCAGTGTATTCGACCTTCCTGTCGTCATCGCCGGCCTTCAGCGACAACCTGATATTGTTTATCGAAGTTATGGTGTTCCAGTAGAAATTCTTGATAAACTCCTTTTTTGACGGGTCTACGCCCCTGATGTAGCTGAAAATATCCCTGAGCCTTTCCTCTACTGCTGCCTCATTGCCGGATTTGATTCCTTCGATCAGCGCTTTCTGCAGCTTTTCGAGCATCGAATGGTCATCGTACCTGAAAAATGTGTTCACATCGCTGTGATATATTATCGAATTGTTCCCGAGATAGAATTTGTGCTCGAGCGCTTCCCTGCATTCCCTGAATTTCTGCGGAAGCTCTGTGAAATCATTTCCGTCGGAACTGATGGCTATCGTTACGGTGAACCCGAAACAGTTGTTTATGATTTCCTGCAGATATGTACATTTCCTGTTTATCGTCTCGTCCAGATCGTCGGTCATGTCCTTCCGCGGCATTACTATGAATGCGATCCCGACAGTGTTGAGCGTTACAGGCAGCACCTCGAACTTATCGGAAAATATCTCGATAAAAGTATTGGTTATACCGAACTGGTACAGGTGCCGGTCATACTGGCTGATCTCGCTGCCGTCGCTCTCCTCGGCATCATTCTGGACCAGGAGCATGCGGAACCTTCCCTGCTCCATCCTGAACAGTTCAAGCTTTTCCTTTATATCCTCACGGTTAGTGTTGATTTCGTAAATGATGTCATAAAGAAGCTTTTCACGGAGCACCGAAATGTTCTGGTTGAACAGCTGGCTGAGCTTGTTCAGTTCTTCGGATCTCTGCTTCTGGAAGTTGAGTTCCTTGACCGCACGCGAGATGGCGGAAGTCAGTTCTTCGATCCTCGACGGTTTCAGCAGGAAATCCGTGACGCCCAGCTTTACCGCTTCATGGGCATAATCGAAATTCCTGTGTCCTGTCAGTATTATAATCTTGCTGTCAGGCACGTCTTCCTTTATCTGTTTTATCATCGAAAGGCCATCTGTTTCAGGCATCTTTATATCGGTGATTATGATGTCGGGCCTGTGTTTCCGGATGAGCTCAAGGCCGTCAAGGCCGTCCGCAGCCTCCGCGACGACCTCGCATTCGAAGTTCTTCCAGTTGATTATATTCCTGAGGCCTTTACGTATAATTGGTTCGTCATCTACTATCAGAACCTTGTACATAGAAGCCCTCCCTACCGTCCATGTTTACCTCGCATGGAATCCTGATGGTCGCTTTTGTGAATTCCCCGACCCTGCTCTCCATTTTCAGGCCGTATTGCTCCCCGTAGAACAGCTTGATCCTTCTGTTTACGTTTTCGATGCCTATGCTTTTCCGTTTCTTGCCGCCAAGATCCCTGAAGTATGCATTATTGTCCAGTGTGAGCCTTGCGTTCAGTGCTTCCAGTTCCTCGGGCTCCATGCCGGCGCCGTTGTCCAAGACTTCGACGCACAGGCATCCTTTCCTGTCCTTGTATGCGTTGAGGGTGATGGTGCCCCTTCCCCTGTTCCTTTCGATGCCGTGGTATACGGCATTTTCTATCAGCGGCTGTATAAGCAGCCTGGGTATTTTTATATCCAGAACGTCAGGCTGCACATTCTTAATTAATTCTATTTTATCTCCGAATCTCCTTTTTTGAAGTGAAATATACTTGTCAGCATACTGGAATTCCTCTTCGAGCGTGATCAGGCGGTCGTCCCTTCCGATGCTCGCTTCCATCAGGTCGGACAGGTCCGATACGGTATTGCTTATTTCCGGGACATTGTTCAGTTGGGCCATCCAGTTAATGGCTTCCAGCGTGTTGAACAGGAAGTGCGGATTGATCTGCGACTGCAATGCCTTGAGTTCTGCTTCCTTCCTTGTCAGCTGTTCCCTGTAGACCCAGTTGACCAGGTGATGGATCTCGCCGGACATCTCGTTGAACGTTTTCTGCAGGAAGCCGAGTTCATCCTCCCTGTCAACTTCTATCTGCACGTTGCTCTCGCCTGCCTGTACTTTTTTCATTCCGTTTACGAGCTTGTTTATCGGTTTCAGTATGTTCATGGCTATTACCATCGTCACGGCCGAAAGCACCACCACTGCGACGATGCAAAGCATGATGATGTTGTTCTTGAGGGTGTTGGCGTCCCTGTAGAGCACGTCCAGCGACACATATGACACTATCTTCCAGCCAGTCAGTTCCTGGGTTATGTAGGATATGAACATTCCAGCCTTCTCATCGATCTTCTCTCCCATGTAACCGCTTATGCCCCCGTTCAGAAGATTTGCCATTACATCGGGATTTACGGCGTCACGGCTGGCTATGAGTTCCATGTCCGGAGAGAGTATCATTATATTTTCCAGATTGCCGGTAAGGCCCTGGTATACCTCGTCAAACAGTTCCTTCCTGACATGCATGATCAGGAGCCCCAGTTCGAAGAAATCGTCCCGGTCATTGATCTGCCTGATCATGTACACATCCTGTGCCCTGTTGCTGCCGTCTGACACGACATAGAGGCTGGGTTTGCCCTTTTTGCTCCTGGCCTGTTCCAGCATCTTTTCATACGGGATCCCGTACTGTGAGCCGGCTTCTCTTGTATTGTCATCCTGGAAGAATATCCTTCCGTCATTGGCATAAACGCAGATAGCCCTTATTTCAGGCCTGGAAATGACCATCATCTTGAGGTGGCTGTTGACTGAGTTCTGAATTTCGTAGACTTTAAGCGGGTCCTGGATATTTCCGTTGGTTTTGAGCACTTCATATATTTTATCTTCATAAAGCAGGTCCTGCGATATCTGTACCAGGTTCTCGAGATAATCGTCGAGGCGGAGCCGGATCATGTGCAGGATGTCCCTCGAATAGTCCGTGGAGTTCTCCTTGATGATGCCCTCTGAATTCTTGTAGCTCAGGAAACCGACCAGTACCAGAGGTATGAGTATCTGTGTGGTCAGCAGCAATACCAGTTTCGTCTTGATCGATATTTTCCTCAAATACTTGAGTAAACCACCGAAGATCTTTTTCATACGTTGACCCCCGAACATCGGATCCATCCTTCAGAAATCCAGTATGATGCCGTTCTTTATGGCGGTTTCCCACATTTCCTCCGCCGTTATCTTCCCTGACAGGAAATACGGGAACTGTCCGGCTATGTATTTTTCCCAGGCAGTCCTTTCCACGAAGGAATCCAGGGGACCGACGAGCGTATCCGCCTCCTCCAGCATATTCAGCCCCTTTATGGTCATGTCTATATAGTCTATATCATAACCCTCCAGGCTAACGGTGCTGATCATACCGGTCATCGCTGCAAACTGCGCGGCTGATTCGGACGATGTCAGGAAGCGGAGCAGCCTGACCGAGGCTTCCTTTCTCCTTGCATCGTTCCATGCGGCCGTACTCATATGGAAAGTTCCTCCGCCAAGGCCGTACACCATCGTGTTCTTTTTGCTTTCATAGCCTTTTACGTAAGGGAAAGGTATTATGTCAACCGTATCGTCGTCGGGCTCGAACTCCCCTATATACCAGGAGCCCTGCACTATCATCGCCGCTTTTTTCTCTTTGAAAAGCACGTTCCTTTCGTTGTTGGTCATGGTGAAGCACTCCCTGGGGAATGCGCCCATGTCGTAAAGTTCCTTGATAAGCTCAAGAGCTGTTATGTGGCTCTGCTTTATCTTCCCGTCTTCGGTGAACGGAGACTCCGTGTCTTCCTTGCCGCCGACCACAGGCACCAGGTTCTGGTAGAAATAGGTGCCCTCGGCTTCGGTATTGTAGGCGATGGGCACGATACCGTTCCTGTTGAATATCCTGACGGCTTCCTTAAGTTCGTCGAAATTCTCGGGTATCTTGACGTTGTATTCTTCAAAGAGGTCTTTGTTTACGAACATGCACTCGAATATTATCTCGAAAGGCAGGCCATAGATCTTATCGTTGTATATGGTATAGCTCCACATCTCAGGACTGAACTGTTCCTTCCACTCCGGGTCTTCAGATAGCAGCCCTGTAAGGTCGGCAACCTTCCCGACTTTTATGAGCTTCTTTATATCCGAACCGGGCCATAGCCCGAATACGTCAGGGTCATTCCCTGACGCGAAATCGGTTTTGATCTTGGGCAGGAAATCTTCTCCGAACAGCGACTCGTTTGTCACGGTTATATCGGGATTCCTGCTTTCGAACTGGCTGAGGACGAGTTTCAGCGTTTCCGCCTTGCTGTCGACGCCGCCCCAGCTGCAGATAAACCTGAGCGTGATCCTGGAATCTTCTGAAGTCACAATCCTCCAGTCAGATTCAGAGATTTCGGAAGACGTTCTTGTGCAGGCTCCGGAAAATACTGCCATGGACAGCACCAGCAGCAAAGCCGTCAACAGCCGTAATATCCTCATTATTACAACTCCTTTATTGTTGCAGTTTATCCGACTCGTCTGCATGTGACCCGTCTGTCAGAAGCATGCGTGATCCAATGACAAAGCGTATGCCGCCCTCATCCGCATCGACCGTGATGCTGTCTCCGGGTTTTATGCTCCCGATGAAGAACTGCTCAGTCAGTTCATCCTCGATATATCTCTGTATCGTTCTCCTGAGCGGCCTTGCTCCATATTTCGGATCGTAGCCCTTTTCGAGTATGAATTCGCGGGCCCTGTCGGTATAGCTTATCCTGATCTCCTTCTGTTCCGCTTCCGCGGTCACTTCGGCGAGCATCAGGCTTACTATCTGCATCAGTTCGTCCCTGCCAAGCTCGGTGAATACGATGATCTCGTCGAGCCTGTTCAGGAACTCCGGCCTGAAGGTCTCTTTTATCACGTCCATGACTTTTTTCCTGAGGTCGGTGTAACCGTCACTGTTGAACCCGATCCCTGCGGACTTGAACGAAGTCCCGGCATTCGATGTCATGATTATGATCGTGTTTTCGAAGTTCACGACACGGCCGTGGCTGTCCGTTAGACGCCCGTCCTCAAGTATCTGCAGCAGCATGTTGAACACGTCCGGATGCGCCTTTTCTATCTCATCAAGCAGTATGACAGAGAACGGCTTTCTCCTGACCTTTTCGGTAAGCTGCCCGGCGTCGTCGTAGCCGACGTAGCCCGGAGGCGAACCGATCAGCTTGGAAACCGAGTGCTTTTCCATGTATTCCGACATGTCGAGCCTTATGAGGGCATCTTCACTTTCGAACAGTTCTGCGGCCAGCGCCCTGACAAGCTCTGTCTTGCCCACTCCGGTCGGACCGACGAATATGAAGGATGCAGGTTTCTTTTTCTTCCTGAAACCGGCCCTGTGCCTCCTTATAGCTTTAGCCACACTGCTGACGGCCTCATGCTGGCCGATGACCCTCCTGTGTAGCCTTTCCTCGAGGTTCATCAGCTTTTCAGCCTCGACTTCCGTCAGCCTCTGCACAGGTATCTTGGTCCACGACTCTATTACATGGGCCACGTCATCCACTGTCAGGACGGTCTCCCTGCTTTTCCGCTCGAGTTCCTGGATCTGCTGGATGAGCTTGCACTCACGCACTTTAAGGTCCGCGGCCTTCTGGTAATCCTCTATGGAGTCGGCGGAAACTGCGTTTTCTTTCTCTTCCTGCACCTTTTTAAGTTCGCTCCTGAGCTCCTCCAGTTCCACCAGAGTGACGTTCCTCAGGTTTGCCCTTGAACCGGCTTCATCTATGACGTCTATGGCTTTGTCAGGCAGGAACCTTTCCGTTATATACCTTTCGGACATCCTGACCGCAGCTTCGATGACTTCATCAGGTATGCGGACCTTGTGGAATTCCTCGTAATACCCGCGGATCCCCTTGAGTATCTCTATCGTTTCGCTGACGGACGGCTCATCCACCAGCACAGGCTGGAACCTCCTCTCGAGGGCGGAGTCCTTTTCTATATGCTTGCGGTATTCGTTCAGCGTGGTGGCACCGATGATCTGGATCTCTCCCCTGGAAAGGGCAGGTTTGAGTATGTTGGCGGCGTTCATCGCCCCCTCGGCTTCGCCCGCTCCTATTATGTTATGGAGTTCGTCTATTACCAGTATGACATTGCCAAGGGCCTTCGCTTCCTCGATTATGCCCTTCATCCTGCTTTCAAACTGCCCCCTGAACTGGGTGCCTGCAACGATGGCCGTCATATCCAGCAGGTACATCTCGGTATTGAAAAGTTTCGCCGGCACCTGGTGTTTTGCTATCCTAACGGCTAGCCCTTCCGCAATGGCTGTCTTTCCTACCCCGGGTTCACCGATGAGTACGGGATTGTTTTTCGTCCTCCTGTTGAGTATCTGCAATACGCGGTCTATCTCCCTGTCCCTGCCTATAACACGGTCGATCTTGTCGTTCCGCGCCAGTTCGGTCAGGTTGGTGCCGTACATGTCAAGGTATTTCTTCTTTTTAAGGCCTTTTTTCTCCTGCGTTTTCGTGCGCATGCCGCCCTTGCTGTCTTTACCGTCGCCGAGCTCCTTCTGGTCTGCACCTTCGCTGTTCTCTTCGTTGCGCGGGAACGTGCGGCTGAAGAAATTCAGGAACGGATTGCCCCTGTTGAATCCCTGCGGTCCATCCGTCCCGGCGCCGTTTTCCGGGTCGATTTCCATGCTTTCGAAAAAGCTGCTCATCTGCTTGTTGAGATTGTCGATATCGTCATCAGTCATCCCGGTCTGCTCTATAAGCTGGTTGATGGGCTGGATACCCTGCTTCTTTGCGCAGGAAAGGCAAAGGCCTTCCTGTATCTGTGTGCCGTTTATTATCTTTGTTATGAAAACTACTGCGTAGTTTTCCTTACATATCGAGCACATGGTCATATGCGATCAACTCCTTTCGTGCTGTCAAGCCACGAACCATGTCCATATCATCATGCCGCGGTCATATCCCCGGAACATGCCCGGTCTGACCAGGGTCACGGCTTTGAGGCCACAGCCCCGATGTATCCGGGTTTTACTGCTGCAGGCTTCGTTTTCCATACCTGGCAGCCTAATCTATCCTTCTATTGTTCTTCCCTTTTTTCGCCTGTCCTTAACATGTCCCGGCATTTTTCCTCCGGGCCCCATCTATTCTTTATAGTATAGCACAATCAGAGATAAGCGGTCTACTTTGCCGGAACCTTTTTACACTGTTTTTGTAACCCATTGGATTGCCC
This sequence comes from Bacillota bacterium, assembly GCA_029778665.1. Taxonomy (GTDB): domain Bacteria; phylum Bacillota; class Clostridia; order Acetivibrionales; family DTU013; genus DTU013. The sequence goes on from JAKOPX010000323.1 coordinate 8,805, forward strand.
GGGAATATATTTATATTAGCGACAGGCTCAAATCCAGCATAAATGCGCAGGTACATGAGGAGGTGTTTCTATGTCTGACAGAGGAGGTATACTGGGCGACTTCTTCAATGATGATTGCGCCATTCTGTTCTTCATTCTCGTATTCCTGCTTTTGTTCGTATGCCCGCGCAGATACGGGTGCGCGAACCCGAAATAAGCTGAGGACTACAGAATGAAGTGGTTGCCCGAATGTACCGAAAAGTCTCCATGCTATATACCCGGAATAAAAGCTCGATGATTCGAGCTTTTATTCGGATTGGTCAAATTGGTCAAAAGCTTCCGGCGCAGAACCGTAGTTGCTGGCCAGTACAGGCCGATTGCAGACCCATAACTGTACGTTCACGCAGATCCGTGACCGAAGCATAGCCTTTCGCCCGGTCAGCATCTGCCTTCGCGCCGGAACAGCTCTTTCAGGTACTGCCCCGTATATGAACCTTCGGTATCAGCCACTTCCTCCGGCGTTCCCTTTGCTATCACGTAACCGCCCCTGTTGCCGCCTTCAGGTCCAAGATCGATTATATAATCCGCCGTCTTGATCACATCGAGGTTATGCTCTATAACCACTACCGTGTTGCCGGCGTCCACGAGCCGCTGCAGCACATCGATCAGCTTGTGTACATCGGCGATGTGGAGCCCGGTGGTAGGCTCGTCCAGTATATACAGCGTCTTTCCGGTAGCCTTCCTCGACAGCTCGGTGGCAAGCTTGACCCTCTGGGCTTCGCCGCCGGACAGGGTCGTTGAAGGCTGTCCAAGCTTCAGGTAGCCAAGGCCTACGTCATACAGCGTCTCGATCTTGCTGTATATCCTCGGTATGTTTTTGAAAAATTCCATTGCATCTTCCACCGTCATGTCCAGCACGTCGGCGATGTTCTTGCCCTTATACCTGACTTCCAGCGTCTCCCTGTTGTACCTCTTGCCCTTGCATACCTCGCAGGGGACGTATATATCAGGCAGGAAGTGCATCTCTATCTTGACGATACCGTCGCCCGAGCATGCCTCGCAACGGCCGCCCTTGACGTTGAAGCTGAACCGTCCTGACTTGTACCCTCTCATTTTCGCTTCGGGCACCCCGGCAAAGACTTCCCTGATCAGGTCGAAGACGCCCGTGTATGTTGCCGGGTTGGACCTCGGCGTCCTCCCGATAGGCGACTGGTCGATATTGATGACCTTGTCAAGATATTCGACGCCCATGATGCAGTCATGGTCACCAGCCTTCGTCCTTGCCTTGTTCAGGTCGGCGGCGAGCTTCTTGTAGAGTATCTCATTTACCAGCGAACTCTTCCCCGATCCCGAAACGCCGGTCACCGCCGTGAATACGCCGAGAGGTATTTCAACATCTATATTCTTGAGATTGTTCTCACGAGCTCCTATTATCTTCAGCCACTTGCCGTTAGGCATCCTTCTCCTGTCAGGTATCTCTATCTTCTTTTTCCCGCTCAGATAAAGACCTGTCTGCGAGTTCTCGCACTTTTTGATGTCTTCGACGGTTCCCTGGGCTATCACGTATCCGCCGTGGATGCCAGGCCCCGGTCCCATGTCGATTATGTGGTCGGCCGCATACATCGTCTCTTCGTCATGTTCCACAACTATAAGCGTGTTCCCGAGGTCCCTGAGCTTTTCAAGGGTCTTGAGCAGCCTGCCGTTGTCGCGCTGGTGAAGGCCGATGCTCGGCTCGTCGAGGACGTACATGACGCCCATCAGGCCTGAGCCTATCTGTGTCGCGAGCCTGATCCTCTGGGCTTCTCCGCCCGACAGCGTGTATGACGACCGTGCCAGTGTAAGGTAATCCAGCCCGACATCCACAAGGAACCCGATCCTGGCCCTGATCTCCTTCAGTATCTGGTGCGCGATGAAACGTTCCCTTTCCGTCAGGGTCAGGTTGTCGAAGAATTCCCCTATCTCGCTGACGGGTTTGCATGTCAGTTCGTATATGTTCAGCCCGCCGACGGTGACGGCGAGGCTTTCTTTCTTGAGCCTTGCTCCGTTGCATTCGGGACACGGGTTGTTGCTCATGAATTCCTCGTAATACCGCTTCATCCCCTCAGACTGTGTCTCCCTGTAACGGCGCTCCATGCTGGCGATGATGCCTTCGAACGGGGCTGTGAAAGTTCCGCTGCCATATTCCTTGTCGTATTCTATTTTGATTTTTTCTCCTTTTGTCCCATACAGGATTATGTCCAGTATACGATACGGCAACTGGTTTATGGGCGTCGACGTCTTGAAGCCGTAATGCTTCGCAAGGGCGTTGATATACATCCGCGCATAACTGTCGCCGTTTTCGAAGTTCCATCCGCCGACCTTTATAGCCCCTTCATCGATGGATTTTGTCCTGTCGGGGATGACAAGGTCCGGGTCGATCTTCATCAGAGTTCCGAGGCCGTCGCACTTCGGACATGCGCCGTACGGATTGTTGAACGAGAACATCCGCGGCGTCAGTTCCTCGATGCTTATGCCGCAGTCGGTGCAGGCGAAGTTCTGGCTGAACATCATCTCCTGCCCGCCTATCACATCCACGACCAGGAGGCCGCCGCTCAGGTTGAGCACCGTTTCTATGGAATCGGTGAGCCTTTTGGTTATGTCGGGCCTGACGACAAGCCTGTCCACAACGATTTCGATGGTGTGCTTTATGTTCTTTTCAAGGACTATCTCTTCATTTATGTCGCGCACTTCGCCATCCACGCGCAGCCTGACATATCCGTTCTTCCGTGTGTTTTCGATGAGCTTCTGGTATTCGCCCTTCCTGCCGCGTACCACAGGCGCCAGGAGCTGTATCCTGGTTCCCTCCGGCAGGGCCATCACCGCGTCAGTCATCTGGTCGACAGTCTGCTGCGATATCTCTTTGCCGCAGACAGGGCAGTGCGGTACGCCTATCCGGGCATACAAGAGCCTGAGATAATCGTAGATCTCGGTCACAGTTCCCACCGTGGATCGCGGGTTCCGGCTGGTGGTCTTCTGATCTATGGAAATGGCAGGCGACAGCCCGTCTATATAGTCGACATCCGGTTTTTCCATCTGCCCGAGGAACTGCCTCGCGTAGGCCGAAAGCGATTCCACGTAGCGCCTCTGACCTTCGGCATATATGGTGTCGAACGCCAGCGATGACTTGCCTGAGCCGCTGAGTCCGGTGATTACGACGAGTTTGTCCCTGGGTATCGTCACGTCGATGTTTTTAAGATTGTGCTCCCTCGCACCTTTGATGAAAATGCTGTTCCTTTCCATGCTATGCACCTTTCCGCACTTAATCGCTAAAATTCATTGATTTTCCGGCAGATAAACTGAGTTTCCTCCAGCCTCATCAAACCCTGTCCAAAGCAATGAATGCTTTCTGATGATTCTCCTGATCATGATTCTCCTGCAGGTCAACCTGCCGCGAAGCCGGTCCCGTCCTCATTGCCTTCCGTAAAGCAAGCTTAGCCCTGAACGGCGCCGGTCAAACATATTACCGTAAAATGATACGCTCATCAATGGCATTATTTTTCTATGATATTATATCCGATACATAAATAAATTGCAAACATTTGTTCGATGATTTTATGGCTTTTCGGCACAAAACCTTTTATTCAAATCCTCTTAATATACGGATAGTGTAAAATGAGGTGATCCTCAACAAAAGGAAAAGCCGGGGCTTGGGGCTCCCCGGCTCATTTCCTTTGCTTTGGATCAGGTATATTTGTGTTTTGTTCAGTTATGTTTGCATCAGTGCATGATAATTTGGGATCAGTACATGGCAGTTGCCTGCTTTATATGGCTATATCAAAATCTGATTATTTCAGCTTTCTCGGGTCGATGTTCAGGCTTATCCTGTCCCCTTTCAGTCCTGTGAACGGACCGGGTATCCTTTTTTCACCTGCCGCATTGCCGAAGTAATCCGTAC
>JAKOPX010000324.1 GCA_029778665.1 Bacillota bacterium
ATCCACCAGGTCCCTCGTGTAGGATGCATGGACCCTCAGCGCCCTGTTATAGTTCTCGGTCCCCATATATATGAGATTGTATCCGCCTTCCACGACCTCCAGCTTATTAAGGCTGAAAATGAACGACTGGACCATCGGTACTGCAAAAAAGGTGACGAGTCCAATTATGAAAGGCAGTACGAACAGGTAGCCCATCATGGCTCTTTTCCTGTTGAGATTGAGCCCTCTTCTTTTCTTTTTCTTCGGGACCGCAACTGTCTTAAGTGCTTTGTCCGTTATTGCCGATGCTTTCATCGCTGACCCTCCTTAACTACTTTGAAATCAAGGGGCTCAACCCTGACGCCCTCGATTTCCACAGGCTTCAGGTTGTAATTGACAACTATTTCTTTCCCCTTTTCAAAAGTTGTCTTATATACACCTTCCGCCAGCTTTTCATGGCGCCTGATCGTCTGGCCCTGTACATCTCCAAGGGCTTCGTTCGCCTTCCGGTAGTATTCCGAGGCCTCATCCATCCACAGCCTGTACTCGGCCGAGTAATAATTGTCGAAATAGGATTCCTTAACTTTTGAATTCTCTTCGTAAATAAAGCAGAAGTATATTCCCGATCCGGTCTCGATCGATTTGAGGAACGCCTTTCTGTAATCGGCCGACAGGTTGATCGGCGTCCCTGCATAAGATATGTAGCCCCGCACGGCCATCTGGAAGAACGGGACGCTCTCATCCGTCAGATGGAAACGGTTCGATTCCTCTGGTATATCGAGTATATAATCCGTGTACGGCAGTGCATAGGCATTGCCGCCTGTTGCCATGATCGAAAGTCCGGAATCATGGATCTTCCTTATCTGTTCCTCGACTATCTCCCTTGCCTGCTGCCTGTCGACAAGCTTCCTTTCCCTGAAGTCGGAATTTACATTCACAGCGGCATCCCTGAGCGAAATGCCTGTCACGGACAGTTTTTTGAGGCTGTTTATCATACCGTCGACTATAGCGGGGATCCTTGACGGACTTATGATATAGAAAGTACCAAGGGACCTCTGCGGCATGTTGGTAGCAAGGTTGAACCTGAATACCGTCGCGATCTCTTTCGTAATATACCGTGCAGCGTGGAACATCGGTATGAAGCTGTCGAGAAGCCTGTCCCTGTAGTTCAGGACAAAACCAAGTTCCGGGAAGAACTCCATCCCCTTTTCGTCAAGGAAGGACAGCAGCTTCGAAAAGCCTTTCCTGCCTCCCAGCTTCGACATCAGCTTCAGGGTTTTCGGGATAGTATGGTCGATACCGCCGTTTGCCCATCCCGTATACTTGAGGACTATTTCCCTGATGCCGGCTTCATTCAGTTCCCTGATTATATCTATCGTCTGTTCATATGTAGTCAGCGGTTCGGCGACCCTCACCGGTATGCCGAGTACCGGCTTCACTTTATCTACTGCGCCTATCACTTCAAGGAAGAACGGGACGCTGTCCCTGGGTTCCTCTTTTTTCATTCCGCGGCCTTCGAGATAACCGCGGTAATAGGCGGCCATCCCGGAATAATCCGCGTCTTCGCCTTCGAGGAATTTATACCTGACTTTAATGTCGCCCTTGAATACCCTGGGCTGGAATACCATGATGGTATTGTTCCCCGAGTAATCGCCAATGTCCAGCACGTCATTCTGGACCAGCACGAAAGAGGGATATACGGTGTTGTAGGAATTCACCCTTCCTGAAATATCGGCCCAGACCATGGCCACTGCGTCGCCGGACTCGATTATGGCGAAAAAGGCGTCGTCACCTCTTTTCATGCCGAATACAGGGAGATAGGCCTGCTCGATGATGCTCGCCCTCTCAGGTATCGGGATCGACTGGTCCGTACCATATACATCGATCGCATAGGTCTGGGCCCTGAGCCTGCCGTTATTGAGGTATATCAGGGATCCGGATCCGTCAGGAACGAACATATAGCCGCTTTCATCCGTTCCGGCTGCCCCGAAGAACTCCAGCAGCGACATGGTGTATAACGGATACGAATCCGCGTTGTATTCGATCTCATCAGTCGGGACACGTACGACCAGGTTATCTCCTTCCAGTGTATATTCCACAGGTATTATGAAGTGTTCCTCGTTCTGTTCGGCCGGAGGCACATCGTTGGCAAGATGGTCCTCGTTCATGTCCTCAAGCGTGTATCCGGCCGATATGACTATCTCTTGGAGGCTTTCCTTCATAAAGTCCTTTATGTTGTCTCCGAGGACATACAGATCCCCGTTCGCCGCGCTTGGGAACTGGTTGAGTATATCCTGTTTCTGTTTTTCGGTCGTCGCCTTTTCCAGTGATATGAGCCTGTATTTGCTTACCAGCGACTTGGCGGTCTTTTCGTCCAGGTTCCTGAGTATCTTTTCCTCCATTCTTTCCTTGCTGATCCTCAGGGGAAGGATGTAGATCTTTTCCTCCCTGCCTATCCTGTAAATCACCTTCACTCCGTTATCGACCGGGGTTATCTCGAACTGCCCGTATTTGATGCAGTCGGTGTAATTGTTCATCTGTCTCTGCTGTGCTGACGGCGTGTAATATGTGATCGTCATCTGTGAATTCAGTTTGTCCTTGTTTATGGCTGAAGCTATCGGGTCCTCATTCCTGTCAGGAGGATTCGTATGCCACACTTTGCCTGTCTTTTTATCCCTGACCGCAACCACGGTGGTTTCTTCATCTATGTAAAGCTGCAGGTGATCA